>JAFDXB010000203.1 GCA_018268175.1 Bacteroidota bacterium
AAATCAAGAAATCAAGAAATCAAAAATCAATTTACGATTGACGATTTTAGATTTACGATTTTAGATTGTGAGATTGAGGAAAAATCCAAAATCCAAAATCAAGAAATCAAAAAATCAAGAAATCAAGAAATCAAAAAATCAAAAAATCCAAAATCGTTGTTCAAATTGATTACTTTAACTCAACGAAATAAATTTTTAAATGCAGATTCTAGTGAAGGATAATTGAAAACAAATCCACTTTCTTTAATTTTATTACAACTCACCGTAGTACTTTTTAAAACTTCAACACTCCTTTCTCCCATCATTATTTTTAAAACAAACGCCGGAACTTTTACTGCTGTGTAGAAATTGTTTTTCAACTCTTTTGCCAGGCTTGTAACTAAAAATTTATTTGATGCCGGAGCCGGTGAAACTGCATTAAAACTTCCATTTAATGAGTTTTCCATAGCATAAATATACATTCGGCATAAGTCTGAAATATGGATCCAGCTTATAACTTGTTTGCCTGAGCCAAGTATAGTTGCAATTCCAAATTTAATTGGTTTAATAAATTCTTTCAGTGCTCCGCCTTTATTGCTCAACACAATTCCACATCGTAGCTTGCAAACTGGTTTATTGTGAATTGTTTCCACGCTTTCTTCCCACAAGCGGCATGTGTTACCTAAAAAATTATCTGCCGGGCTATCACTTTCAATGAACGCTTTGCCTTTGTCTGCGCCGTAATAACCTATCGCCGAAGCGCTTACAATATTCCTCAATTTATTTTCATTGTTATTAAGCACATCTGCCAATAACTTACTGCTTTCGGTTCTGCTGCTTACAATTTCTTCTTTATATTCTTTGGTCCATTTTTTATCAACAACTCCGGCACCTGCAAGATGAATTATATAATCACAATTTATAACTGCATCTTTATCTATTGTTTTATTTTTTACATTCCACAATGCGAATGTGAGGTTTGGGTCAGATGATTTTTTTAATTCTCTTGTAAGAATACAAACTTTATAACCTTTTTCCAGAAGCATTTTTGTAAGCGCTGTTCCAACAAGGCCCGTGCCGCCTGTAATTAATACTGTTTGCATTTAACTCATTTCTTAAAATAATAAAACCGCATCTTTGTAAATTAGCAAAAATGTTTTGTGATGCGATATTTTATTTTGCTGTTTTCTAGTATATTTTTTTCTGCCCTTCAGGGCGATGCACAAAAAATCAGTTATTCTGATGTGTTAAACAATGAAACTATTTCAATGGATTTTTCAATTATTGGAAAACAAGGAAATAATTATTTGATTTACAAGAATTATCGCAAGAAAAATTATATATCTGTTTATGGCCCTTCAATGCAGATGATAAAAAATTATCCGCTTGATAAAATACCTGATAAAATTTATGGTTATGATTTTATCAGCTATGCTGATGGTGTAATTATGTTTTACCAATATAGAAAAGGTAGGACTGTTTATAGCGCCGCACTTAAAATTGACAATGAGGGAAAACCAATTACAGACCCATATATTTTAGATGAAACCAAAATCAGCAATGCAGTTGATTCAAAAGTATATTCGGTTGCAGTGAGTGAAAATAAAAACTTACTTCTGCTGTATAAAATTTTAAAAAAAGGAAATACCGTTTCATTAAGCACCTTTACTTTTAACCAGGCCTTAGAACTCACAAAAAACACTCTGGATATATTGAATTATCAAGAAAGGCAAAATATTTTCAGCGATATAGCTGTGAACAATTCAGGTGATTTTATAATAGCTAAACTAACACGAAAACCGAACCGTGAGAGCGCTTATGCAATGGAAATATTTTCACGCCGTACAAGTGATACCGCAGGAATGTCTGTAAATATTCCTCTTAATGAAAAGTTGGTGGATGAAGTTTTTATAAAATCCGACAACATCAATCAAAGGTTTCTGCTTAACACCATGTTTGCTGATGATAAAAGCAATAATTTTCAGGGAGTATTTAGTGTTTTATATCCATTCAATGAAAAGGATTCAATACTTTCTGCATTTAATTCTTTCCCGGATTCTCTTCGTAATAGCTTTACTTCTTCCGGAAATGCAAAAAAAGCTTTTCAAAACACATATCTACAAAATATAATTATAAAAAACGATGGAGGGTTCATAATTTCTGCGGAAGATCAAACTACTACAGTAAGTAATAATTATTATCGCCGGAGAGATAATTTGTATAATGATTACTACTATAACTACCCTTATTACAATTATGGAAGATATACTCCATACAATAATTTTTACAGGAGCACCCAATTTAATTATGACAATGTTTTAATCTGTTCTGTTGACAGAAATCTTGACCCCGAATGGAATAGGATTCTTTTAAAAAGGCAGCAAGAATTGGAATCTGCAAATCTTCTTTCTTATTTAATTATGAATACAGGCGGAATGCTTCATTTTATTTATGCAGAGAATGAAAAGTCGAGTCAGATTATAAATAATATTGCAATTTCCTCAGATGGAGATATTAACCGCTTCCCAAATTTTAAAAATACAAATGAGGCTTACAAATTTGTTCCTAATTCCGGGAAACAAGTTGCATATAATAAAATTATTCTTCCTTGTATTTATAAAAGCTATCTAATATTTGCATTAGTAGAGTTTGCTCAATAAAACATATCCTGTGGTTTTAATTTTTAAGAACAATAATCCATCAAATAACCTGTTGTTATTTTTTTATGCGCTTATTTTAAAAATTCCATCTTTTCTAGAACCATTTGTGCCAACAGCAGACAGTATGGATGGTTTTTTATACCGGGTAATTCTTCGGCGTCTTACAGAACTTGATATTCCTTCAATATTTCCCGTTTTAAGTTTCATACTTGTTTATGCACAGGCAATATTTTTAAATCGTTTTGTTTTAACTAAACGCCTAAATCAAAAGGCAAGCTATCTTCCCGGAATGGCTCTTATTTTAATAACATCTCTTATTCCGGAATGGGAACAATTTTCGTCAACATTAATTGCAAATACTTTCTTGGTGTGGGTCATCAGCCGACTTTGTATTTTGCATAATAATGCAACACCGAAAACATTAATCTTTAATATCGGGTTATCAATTGGGCTTAGCTCATTTTTTTATTTCCCTTCTTTAGGGTTTATAATTTTGGTGCTTATTTCATTGATAATTTCACGGCCATTTTTTTTGCAGGAATGGCTTTTGTTTTTTATTGGTATAGTAATTCCATATTATTTTTTTGCTTCCTGGGTGTTTCTTACAGACCGCACAAATAACTATCAATTACCTGTAATAAAAGTAACCAGACATCTCAATTTTAATAATTCGTGGTATTTTCTTGCTGCGGCAGCAATGATTATTGGGATATTAGCAGGAATTTATTTCATTCGAAAAAACTTATTACGGCAGTTAGTTCAAATAAGGAAAAGCTGGAATATAATTTTTGTTTATTTAATCATTTCAGCTCTTGTGCCTTTTATAAATAATGGCGGTATTCGCCTTGATTATTGGATTCTAACTGCAATTCCTGCTGCTTTTATTTTGGCGCCTGCTTTTGTTTACCCGCAAAAAAAATGGTTCCCAATTTCACTTCACTGGCTTTTTGTTGCAATTATTTTGGCCTTTTCTTATTTGGGATTAGTTAATTAATTTTGGCAAATGAAATTTGGAGTCGTAGTTTTTCCGGGATCAAATTGCGAAAGAGATGTCGTTTATGCTTTGCAGAATAACCTTGGTCAAAATGTAAAGGAGTTATGGCATAAAGACAGAGATATATCAGATTTTGAAAAGGAGGATTGCATAATTTTACCGGGTGGTTTTAGTTATGGCGATTATTTAAGATGTGGCGCTATTGCGAGATTTAGCCCAATGATGGAAAGTGTTATTGAATTTGCTTCCAAAGGCGGTAAAGTAATTGGAATTTGCAATGGTTTTCAAATTCTTTGTGAAAGCGGCTTACTCCCGGGTGTGCTTACACGTAATGCGAACAGAATGTTTATTTGCAAAAACACTTTTTTAAAATCTTCAATAAGCAACAATATTTATAAAATACCAATCGCCCATGGCGAAGGAAGATATTTTGCATCTGAAAAACAACTCGAAGAAATTGAAAATAATAGCCAGGTAATATACCGGTATTGTGATGATTCAGGTGAACTTACAGACTACAATGGAGCTTTAAACAGTATTGCCGGCATTAAAAATAAAAATGGAAATGTTTTTGGTTTAATGCCTCACCCCGAACGGGCTTGTGATTTATTGTTAGGAAATACCGATGGAATAGCTGTTTTTGAAGAAATGCTGGAACATAAGTTTGAGATAATTAACACTTATTAATGTTTTAAGCAAAAAGTAGATTTTACTTTTGCATCAATTTAATTGTTATGAAAAATTTTCTTTTTGCATTATTAATGCTTGCAGGATTTTCAGCGCAAGCGCAGATATCAGAACCTGTAAAGTGGACTTATTCTGCTAAAAAAGTTTCAGATAAAGTATATGATATTTATATTACTGCCATTTTAGATAAAACATGGCACCTTTATTCTCAGGATGCAGGTGAAGGGCCGGAACCAACATCTTTCACTTTTGTTAATAACCCCATAGTAAAACTTGATGGAGATGTGAAAGAAGTGGGAACGCTGGAAAAGGCATTTGACCCCAATTTTAATTCGGTACTTAAATTCTATTCCAACAAAGTTGATTTTGTGCAAAGAGTGAAGTTAAAAACATCGGCAAACACCATATTTAAAGGTTCGGTTACTTTTATGGTTTGTAACGATAAAAAATGCCTTCCACCGCGCCAAGTGCCTTTTACGGTTAATCTGTCAGGTAAGTAAATATTATTTAATTTTAAACTGCCTCTTAAAACAGGATTAATATTGCATGCCCAAAATTTACATTTTAAAATGGCTCACCACTTTATTTATAGCCTGTTTTTTTTATTCAGGATTGTTTGCACAAGATAGTGTGCACGTAAACTGGAATTACAATATTTCTAAAATATCCGACAATGATTATAAAATATCAGTAAGCGGAATTATGGATAAAGGGTGGCATATTTACAATTCGTCGCCCGAAGATGAATTAACAGGTATTAAAATCACTGAACCGGAAGGCAGTAAAATTTCTGATTTTAATATTACAACTAAGAGTCAAAAAATTACTGATAAAATTTTTGAAAAGCAACTTGATGTTTTTGTTGATTCGGTGAAAGTGAATTTTAATATTTCATTTTTAGACCAAGTTCCTCCTTCTTTAAAATTGCTTTTAAATTATGAAGCAGGCACAGATTCAGATTTTATTCCCGGAGAATATAAATTGAGTATCTCTCTTGATTCTACTTCAGGCAATAAAACTTTCTCTCTGTTAATTCCCACAATTGATTTAAACAAAACACTTACAAATTGTGGTGCTGAATCATCATCTGCTGTTAAGCAAAATAAAGATAGCGGCTTGCTGAACTTATTTCTTCTTGGGTTTATTGGCGGCCTCATTGCCTTGCTTACTCCTTGCGTTTTTCCAATGATTCCTTTAACTGTTTCATTTTTCACTAAAAAGGCTTCGGACAGAAAAAAAGGTATTTTCCATGCATCGCTTTATGGCTTTTTTATACTGCTGATATATGTTTTGCTAAGTCTTCCGTTTCACTTTTTAGATTCTCTGAACCCTGAAATACTAAATAATATTTCTACTAACGTTTACCTGAACACGTTTTTCTTTATAATATTTATCTTCTTTGCATTTTCTTTTTTCGGATATTATGAAATAACATTGCCCTCCTCGCTATCAACCAAAACCGATAGTAAATCAGGTGCAGGAACTGTTATAGGAATATTTTTTATGGCGCTTACTCTTGCACTTGTTTCTTTTTCATGTACCGGCCCCATATTGGGTTCATTGCTTGCCGGTTCCCTGTCGGGAGATGGAGGAGCAATGCAACTTACAACAGGAATGGCCGGCTTCGGATTGGCGCTGGCACTGCCTTTTGCTCTTTTTGCCTTATTCCCTAACTGGTTAAATTCTTTACCAAAATCCGGTGGTTGGCTTAATAATGTAAAGGTTGTTCTGGGGTTTTTGGAATTGGGGCTTGCCTTTAAATTCCTTTCAAATGCTGATCTGGTAATGCATTGGGGAATTTTGAAAAGGGAAATTTTTATTGGTATTTGGGTTGTTGTAGGCTTGCTGTTAACATTATATTTATTTGGAAAAATTAAATTTAAACATGACAGCCCTGTTAAGAAACTTCCTAAATTGAGAATTGGATTAGGAGTGTTAACAGCTTTATTTACACTTTATTTATTACCCGGGCTTACTAATACTTCTTATGCAAATCTTAAATTAATAAGTGGATTCCCACCTCCATTGCATTATAGTATTTATGCGCAAAAATCTGATTGTCTTTTAGGATTGAATTGCACAGATGATTATGATAAAGGAGTTCAAATGGCTAAAGAACAAAATAAATTAATACTTCTGGACTTTACCGGTTATGCATGTGTAAACTGCCGCCGAATGGAAGAAAACGTTTGGTCAGACCCTGCCATACTTGAATTAATGAAAGAAAAATTTATTGTTGTTTCACTTTATGTAGATGATAAAAAGGTTTTGCCACTAAACAAACAATTTACATATAAAACCAAAGATGGGGCAGAACGGGAAATAGTTACGGTGGGCAATAAATGGGCTACATTTCAAACAGAGAATTTTAAAAATAACTCTCAACCGCTGTATGCAATTTTATCTACCGATGAAGTTTTGGTCAATCATCCGGTAGGATATACTCCGTCAATTAAAGAATATAAAAGCTGGCTTCAATGTGCAGTTGATTATAAATAGCAAATAAAAAAACTGCCGATTGGCAGTTTTTTTATTCCGGGTAACATTTATTTAAAGAGCTATTTGCTTTTCTGTCATCATCTTCCTTAAGTTAATAAGGCCGTAACGCATTCTGCCTAAAGCAGTATTGATGCTGCAATTGGTAAGAACCGAAATTTCTTTAAAACTTAAATCAGCATAATTGCGTAGAATTATAACTTCACGCTGATCTTCAGGAAGCATATCAATCATTTTTCTCACTTTATCGTGAGTTTGTTCTTCCATCATTTTGTCTTCTTTGCTTGCTTCAGAAAAATTTAAAACTTCAAAGATGTCTTTATCGTCGCTTGTTTTAATACTTGGGCTACGTTTTACTTTTCTGAAATGATCAACACAAAGGTTGTGAGCAATTCTCATTGCCCATGGAAGAAATTTTCCTTCATCAGTATATCGGCCACCTCTTAAAGTGTCGATAATGCGGATAAATACATCCTGAAAAATATCTTCAGCGAGGTACTTATCTTTTACCAAAAGGTAAATTGAAGTAAAAATCTTGTCTTTGTAACGAGTAACTAAAACTGAAAGTGAATTGGAGTCTCCGTTGATGTACGAGCGTACAAGTTGCTGGTCGGTTAATTGGTTTAGGCTTTTCATTGCTTCTACAGGTTTAATTGTTTTTAGGATTTAATTTATCCAATAATAAGAAAACGGCGCAGAAGACTGTAAAACAGCGTTCACGATTTTTCAAATTATTAAATATTGGACTGCTAAAATAGAACTTATTTTGATATGTCCAAATTTTTTTTAATTTTTTTTTTGGTTAAAGTCAGGCAATAGCCACAATAATATTAAAACTTCATATTAAATGATGGTAATTTTGCACCACAATGAATAAAGCGGTTAGTAAAAAAGTCAAAAAGTCTTCAGATTCAAATAACAATTCAATATATATAAAGGGAGCAAGAGTACATAATTTAAAAAATGTTTCAGTTGAATTTCCCAGAAATAAACTGATAGTTGTTACCGGTGTTTCCGGTTCCGGTAAGTCTTCACTTACAATAGATACTCTCTTCGCAGAGGGCCAAAGGCGATATGCTGAAAGTCTTAGTGCATATGCACGGCAGTTTATGCAAAGAATAAACAAACCTGATGTTGATTATATAAAAGGCCTTTGCCCTGCAATTGCAATTGAACAAAAAGTTGTTACGCGTACTCCGCGAAGTACTGTTGGAAGTATGACGGAAATTTTCGATTACCTGAGATTATTATTTTCCCGAATAGGCAAAACTATTTCTCCAATTAGTGGACGCGAAGTAAAAAAAGATGATGTTACTGACGTAATAAATTCAATTCAGGATTTAAATGCTGGAGATAAAATTTTAATACTCGTTCCATTCAAAACCGGCGCCAATCGCGATGTTTCAGAAGAATTGAATATTATTCTTCAAAAAGGATTTTCTCGTATTCATTTAAATGGAAAGGTAAACCAGATTGAGGATGTTCTTTCTGATGAAAAAACTTTAGAAGACCCTGTGTTGTTCGATAAAGCATATATTGTTATAGACAGGATTGTAAAAAAAGATTTTGATGAAGACGACCTTCACAGGTTATCAGATTCTGTGGGAACAGCTTTTTACGAAGGTGAAGGAATAGTTTTAATTGAAGTGAACGGGAAAAAATTAATTACGTTCAGTAATAAATTTGAACTCGACGGAATTAAATTTGAAGAGCCGGTTCCGAATTTGTTTTCATTTAATAATCCATTTGGCGCCTGCCCCGTTTGTGAAGGCTTTTCACTTGTTCTGGGCTTAGACCCTGACCTGATTATTCCTGATAAATCATTAAGTGTTTATGAAGGTGCTGTTGCTCCATGGAAAGGAGAAAAGATGGGGCTATGGAGGGAGAATTTTATTCGTAGTTCCAAACATTTTGATTTCCCGATTCATACTCCTGTTATGGATCTAGAGGAAAGGCACCTGAAAGACCTTTGGGAAGGAAATGAATTTGTAAATGGTATAAATGCATTTTTTAAAGAAGTGCAGCAAAACTTATATAAAGTTCAGTACAGGGTAATGCTTAGCAGGTACAGAGGTAAAACACAATGCGAAGAATGCGAAGGATTCAGATTAAGGAAAGAGGCATTGTATGTAAAAATAAATGGGTTACACATCGGGCAAATTTCAAAAATGCCTGTAAAAGAACTGCCTTCTTTTTTTGATAGCCTTGAATTATCTGAATTTGATAAAAAAGTTTCATCACGTTTACTTCAGGAACTTAAAAACAGGGTTCAAACATTATTGGATGTGGGCTTGGGATATCTAACTCTCGACCGTTTGGCTAATTCATTAAGTGGCGGCGAAAGCCAGCGGATACAGCTTACGAGAAGCCTGGGGAGCAATCTTACAAATTCACTGTATATTCTTGATGAACCTTCAATCGGCCTGCATAGCAGGGATACTGAAAGACTTATAAAAGTTTTAAAGCAACTCCGTGATTTGGGAAATACTGTTGTGGTTGTAGAACATGATGAATTAATAATGAAAGAGGCTGATCATATAATTGATATGGGCCCTCTTGCAAGCCACTTAGGTGGCGAAGTAATAGCTGAGGGAAACTTTTCGGCAATAGTAAATGATGAAGATAGCTTAACAGGAAAATATCTTTCAGGAGAATATAGCATCAATCCACCTGCAAAGGTGAGAAAATGGAACAATTATATTTCAGTAGAAGGTGCACGTGAGAACAATCTCAAAAACATAAATGTAACTTTTCCATTAAATGTTTTTTGCGCTGTAAGCGGAGTTAGCGGAAGTGGCAAAACTACTTTAGTAAAACAAATTTTGGCTCCTGCAATAAAAAGGCATTTAGGCGACTTTTCTGAAAAGGCAGGTTTACATAAAGCTATAAAAGGCGATATCGGGTCCATCAAACAAATTGAAATGGTGGATCAGAATCCTATTGGAAAATCAAGCCGCAGCAATCCTGTTACTTACATTAAAGCTTATGATGAAATACGGGAACTCTTTGCCGGCTTGCCTTTGAGTAAGATGAGGGGTTTTCAGCCTAAACATTTTTCTTTCAATGTTGATGGGGGACGATGTGATGCTTGCAAAGGTGAAGGAGAGCAAGTTGTTGAAATGCAGTTTTTGGCAGATGTGCATCTTGTTTGTGATGTGTGTAACGGAAAGAAATTTAAAGATGAAGTACTTGAAGTAAAATATCGTGGAAAAAGCATTTACGACTTTCTTGAAATGGGAATTGACGAAGCCATTGAATTTTTGATTGAAGATGAGAAAAATATAGATGCTAAATGTGTTGCTGAAAAATTACAGCCATTAAGCGATGTAGGATTAGGATATATAAAACTTGGCCAATCTGCTACAACCCTTAGCGGTGGCGAAGCTCAAAGAGTAAAACTTGCATCTTTTCTTACAAAAGGGCGTTCCGGAGGCAGCGTTCTTTTTATATTCGATGAACCTACAACCGGGCTTCATTTTCATGATATTAAAAAGTTATTGAAATCATTTAATGCTTTAATTGAAAACGGGCATTCAGTATTAGTGATTGAGCATAATACCGATGTTTTAAAAAGTGCAGACTGGATAATTGACCTCGGCCCTGAGGCCGGAGAAGCAGGCGGGAACCTGGTTTTTGAAGGCACACCTGCAAATTTGAAAAAATGTAAAGGGAGTATTACCGCAAAATTTCTTTAACGAAGCCTGTTGCTTTCTTTTACAATTCTATCGTCATGTTTTATTCCTCTTGCAGCCAATGCAAAAAATAAAATTATAAATAATTGCAGGGCAGCGCTAAGGGCATAAGTACCTTCAGCATAATTTGATGCAATGTTATAGTACAAGTATATTAAAACTATTTCGAGTAAAATACCCAGTAAACATAATCTGAATTGCAGTTTGCGGTTTGAATAAAGAAAAATATTTATCAATGCTATTACGCCAATTCCAATTGTAAGTATCATTAAATTTATTCCTGAAGTTCCGGTAAGGGCATGATACCCTTCAAGCATTGGGCCGTTGCCGGTATAGAATGGGAGCTTTAATCCTGCAAAAGTGCAAACAGCAGCAAGGAAAAGCCAGATAGTTTGTATTCTTTGTAACATATTTTAAATTTCCGGGTAAAGAGGAAAATTGTGCATCATATTTTTTACATCATTTCTAACTTCAGTGATTGTGCTTTCGCTATCAATATTCATTAGCACTTTATCAATTAAATCAACAATTCTGCCCATGTCACTTTCTTTCATGCCACGGGTGGTAATTGCAGGTACTCCAACTCTTATACCACTAGTAACAAACGGGCTTTTATCGTCGTAAGGAACTGCATTTTTGTTTAATGTAATATGCGCTTTATCTAAAGTTTCCTGAGCTTTTTTTCCGGTGATGTTTTTATTTCTTAGATCAATCAACATCAGATGGTTATCAGTGCCACCGCTAATAATGTCATATTTTCTGTTCACAAATTCTTTGGCCATTGCCTGAGCATTTAGTTGAATTTGTTTTGCGTACAATGTAAAGTCTTCTGAAAGAATTTCGCCAAAGGCAACGGCTTTGCCAGCTATTACATGTTCAAGTGGCCCGCCTTGAGTGCCGGGGAAAACAGCCATATCAATTACATGGCTCATCATCCTGATATTTCCTTTGGGATCTTTTAAACCAAATGGGTTTTCAAAATCTTTTTTCATCAGTATAATTCCACCGCGTGGGCCGCGAAGAGTTTTATGAGTTGTGCTTGTTACAAAATGGCAATGCTCAAAGGGCAGGTTCAATAAGCCTTTGGCGATTAGCCCTGCAGGATGCGCCATATCGCACATAAGGAATGCCCCAACTTCATCGGCTGCAGCCCTTATTCTTTTGTAATCAATATCTCTGCTGTAAGCAGAAGCGCCGCAGATAATAAGTTTTGGTTTTTCTTCTCTTGCTTTTCTTTCTAATTCTTCATAATCAATCAGGCCGGTTTCTTTTTTTACAGTATAAAAAGAAGGTTTATATAGCTTGCCTGAAAAGTTTACCGGAGAGCCATGAGTAAGGTGGCCTCCCATACTAAGATCGAGGCCGAGAATTTTATCGCCCGGCTGAAGAATCGCCATCATTAGTGCAGCATTTGCCTGAGCGCCACTATGAGGCTGAACATTAGCATACTCACAGCCAAAAATTTGTTTTACCCGATCAATAGCAAGTTGTTCAACCTGATCAACAATTTCACAGCCACCATAATATCTTCTGCCGGGATAGCCTTCAGCATATTTGTTGGTAAGGCAACTGCCCATTGCTTTCATAACTTCGGCACTGGTGAAATTTTCGCTTGCTATAAGTTCAATTCCATGCCGTTGCCTGCTAAGCTCTTCGCCTATAAGGTTAAATAAAACTTCGTCTTTCATTAAAATGATTTGCAGCAAATATAATCATCTTAAAAAGTATGTAAAAATGTAATTGGAATTCTAAAAATTCAGCTCCAAATTATTTTTTTTCCACTAAATCTTTGAGGTTACAATTTATTTATACAATGATGAGCTAATATCAAACTCTTCGCTTGCCTTATTTTCAGCAACACCGTAAATACATCTACATATAGCATACTCCTGAAACAAATTATAATTAGTAATTTTTTATATTCTGTGGATATTAAACCTTTTGAGGAATGAAACTTTACTGATTTCCCCTCCAACTTCTGTGTTTCTTTCATACAAGTGACACTGAACCGATCCGGTAGCAGTATTAATTTTGCTCAAATATTAGTATTCAATTAAAACCTTTTGTTTTAAACTGTCAGAAATTTTTATATCAATTGACCTTATACTTAATCCTAAATCATCGAAATAAAAGTACTTATCAGCGATAAAATTATTTTTATAAATATTGGAATAAATTACTATATCCCTTCCGCTTATTTTATCGGTTGTAATTAAAGTGTCAAAACCC
>JAFDXB010000204.1 GCA_018268175.1 Bacteroidota bacterium
GGTCTTGAGAAAATGAAAAGTTTGAAAGGGTGATGGCTATTGTGAGGATTAATAATTTTTTCATTAGATTTTTTTATCAAATTTAAGAAGGATGCCACGATTTTTTGATTTACGATTGACGATTGTTTGATTTACGATTTTAGATTTACGATTTTAGATTTACGATTTTAGATTTACGATTGACGATTTTAGATTGACGATTTTAGATTGACGATTTTAGATTGACGATTTTAGATTTACGATTTTAGATTTACGATTTAGTGACTATTGAAAATCCAAAATCAAGAAATCAAAAATCAAGAAATCAAAAAATCCAAAATCAAGAAATCAAGAAATCACGAAATCCAAAATTATTTACGATTTACGATTTTAGATTGACGATTGTGAGATTGAGGAAAAATCAAAAAATCTAAAATCCAAAATCAAAAAATCCAAAATCCAAAATTATTTTACGATTTACGATTTTAGATTTACGATTGTGAGATTGAGGAAAAATCAAAAAATCTAAAATCCAAAATCAAGAAATCAAGAAATCCAAAATCAAGAAATCCAAAATCAAGAAATCAAGAAATCCAAAATTATTTACGATTTACGATTTTAGATTGACGATTTTAGATTTACGATTGAGTGAATATTGAAAATGCAAAATCAAGAAATCAAAAAATCAAAAATCAAGAAATTCAAAATCCAAAATCCAAAATCAAAAATCAAAAAATCCAAAATCAAGAAATCAAGAAATCCAAAATTATTTACGATTTACGATTTTAGATTTACGATTGTGAGATTGAGGAAAAATCAAAAAATCTAAAATCCAAAATCAAAAAATCCAAAATCAAGAAATCAAGAAATCAAAAATCAAGAAATCAAGAAATCTAAAATCAAGAAATCCAAAATCAAGAAATCAAGAAATCAAAAATCAAGAAATCAAGAAATCAAAAATCAAGAAATCAAAAATCAAGAAATCAAGAAATCTAAAATCAAGAAATCCAAAATCAAGAAATCAAGAAATCCAAAATCCTCAGCTTCTATTTCAATAATTCCCTGTGTATTGTCTCTCATTATGTTCTTTTTTTCATAATAAGTAATAATACGTATAAGAATGCGTTTAATATGTACCGGTTAAACCGGAACCCCTAACATCCAATTAAACCAGAACATGAAAAACTTTTCAATTACACTGCTTACCAGCAAAAAATTTAATTTATCATTGCTCCTGATATTTATATATATAGGAGTTTATTCTCAAACGAACATTTGGAATATTACCGGTGCCGGAAACTGGAACAGAGCCGCTAACTGGTCGCTGGGCCGTGTTCCACTAGCTTCTGATGATGTAGTAATACCTAACGCCGCTACAGGGTTAGTCTCTATAAACATCGCAGCCGTTTGCAAATCCTTAAGGTTAGAAGGCGGTAATAAAGCTACTTCATTAAAAATAACCGGCTCTAATTCATTAACGGTTACAAATGCTCTTACAATTGAAATGGGAACTTTAAGTGGTGCAAACCGCAGTTTTGATGTTGCAAATGGAACTTTATCCGTTAAGGATGTAGTAATTGCTGCAACAGGAAGTGCAAACAGAACCTCATCGGTAATAATAAATAAAGGTGTTATTAATGTTTCCAACGATTTTACAATGGGCGATTTTAATAACTACCTAACATTTACGGCCGATGGCACCTTAAACATTCAAGGTAGTATTATTGATGGGGTTTTGAATCCCGGTACAGGTACAGTAAGATTTACAAATACAAAAGCCTCCGAAATTAAAGGAAGTTCGAATCATGATTTTTATAATTTGGTTATTGATAAATCAAACTCAACAAATACAGTTACTAATAGTAAATATGCTTCTTCAATAGGAAATACATTAAAGGTTACTAAAGGAAATTTTATTATTACTGCTGAGGATGCTGATTTTCTTGTAAAAAATGAGGCTATTGTGGAGGCTGCCGGTAACATAACTCATAGTGTAAATTGGGATGAAACCGGAAAGCTGCTAAGAGTAAACGGTAATTTTACAATTGATGGCATTTTTAGCTATTCTGTCCGGTCGCATGTACAGTTGGGCGGTACAGGAAGTAATACTGTAAGAACAGGCAGCAATCCTTCTTCCTCTTTTAGTATTCTCACAATTCAAAATGGAGATTATTATGCAAATGGAACAGTAAAAGTTGATGATAACTTTTGGGCTCCGTTTTTTACCTCAGGTTCTTTCCATACCGCGGGGTATAATGTTTCTGCAAATGCAGGAATATTTATTACCGGAGGAACGTTTTTTGTTGACGGCGGTTCAGCAACAATTTCAGGTGGAATTTATTCAGGTTATGCCGGCTCGCCGGGAAATTTGAATGTTAGTTCCGGACAGCTTACCACTGATGGATTAACAGTTGGTGATGGCACATCTGCATCTGCAGGAACTGTAACTCACACCGGAGGTACAACAGACATAAATGGAAATATTTCTATCAATGGCTTTTCCGCATACAATTGCACTAATTCACCTGTTATTAATTTAAAAGGAAATTTTGCAAATAGCGGGTCTTTCGCTGCTGCAAATTCAAGGATTAATTTTGTTGGCAGCGCAGCTCAATCAATAAGTGGGTCATCTTCATCAATATTTTATAACGCAGAATTACAAAATGCTGCGGGGTTAAATCTTGGAGCAAATTCCGGAGCAAATAATATTTTGACTTTTACTTCAGGAAAAATTAATACCGCAGCGAATAAATTTACACTTAGTTCATCCGGCTCTATAGCCGGAGCTAATGCAACTTCATATATAAATGGAAACCTCGAAATGGGTGTGCAGACAGGTAATCCTGTAAAAATATTTCCTATTGGAGATGCAACTCGTTATACTCCTGTTTCTTTATCGTTTAATAATGTTACCACATCAGGCGTAGTTTTAATGTCCACTAAAACTCCGGACCATTCTAATATTGGGTCTTCAGTATTATTAAGCACTAAGAGTGTAAACAGATATTTTATTTTATCGGGGAGCAATTTTAATTATGACAACTATGATGCAGTTTTTAATTTTCTTGCCGCTGATATAGATGTAGGAGCTACTACAACAAAATTTGCTGTAGGCCAGTATAAATCTTCCGCATGGGCTTATCCTCTTGCAACAAATAAAAATTCTACCAATATTACAGCAAATAATGTAACCGGATTTGGTGATTTTGCTATTGCAGAAACATCTGTTGCAGTTCCGTCTATCACTTCTAATCCTTCCAATAAATCAACGTGTGTTAACGGGAGCGTACAATTATCAGCTTCATTTAAATCAGCCACAACTCCGTATGATATTTGGCAAGTCAGCATTTCAGGCGGAGCTTTTACAGATATAACTTCCGGCTCGCAATATTCAATAAACACAACTTTGTCGGGAACAACTTATACTTCAGTTTTAACAATTGACCCGGTAATTGCAGCAATGAGCAGTTACAGGTTCAGGTTATCTGTAACGAATGTTGCCGGTACTTCATTTACAACTAACGCAACTCTATCTTTAATTGCAGCGCCGGTTGTAAATATCAATGGCGGCGCCACTTCTATATGCAATACAGGCAATACCGGAAGTTTAGCAGGTGTTGTATCGGGCGGTAATGCCACCGGAGGAACATGGAGTGATAATGCAGGAGGAACTTTTTCTCCATCAGCAACCGATTTAAATGCTGTTTACCAACCAAATGTTTCGTTTAGCGGTACTGCTACTATAACACTTACCGCCACAGGCGGATGTTTACCAACTCAAGCCACTAAAACAATTGCGATAAATTCAGGGCCTGCATTTACTGTATCAGCTCCGGTTTCTGATTGTCAGTTTACAGGAATAAAATCTATTAGTACATCAACTTCTACAAATTCAAACAGCAATACAACAACAGTTAATATACCTGATTACAGTGCAACAGGTGCAATAAGCACTATCAATTTGTCGGGTATCCCATCAAATGCGGTTATTCAAAATATTGAAGTAAAGTTATCGGTAACTCATTCACAGGTTAAAGATTTAATTGTGAATTTGAAAGCCCCTAACGGAAATATTTTAAATCTTATTAAGCAGCCAAATGGTGGCGGTGCAAATTTTACAAACACTGTAATAAGCATGCTTTCTAATACGCTTATAACTTCTGCATCAGCTCCGTACACAGGTGTATTTCAGGAGAATGGCTCTTTGAATACGAATGCTTCAAGTGGCTACATTTCAAATGTAAATTCTTTTAATGCACTTACATCTGTGCCTAACGGCGATTGGGTTTTATCTTTCAAAGATGCTTTAATTTTAAATTCGGGAAAGTTAACTTCATGGAGTATTACTGTAACATGGACAGAGCCTATTTTATGGTCACCATCTACAAATTTATACATTGATCCGGCAGCAACAATTCCATACAATGGTGGCACAAACAGCACTGTATATGTAAAGTCTGATCTTGCATTTTCAACTCTCTACAATGTAACTTACTTTGGAGAATCAGGATGTAATTCAACAAAACAGGTTAATGTAGAAATTAACCCTAAGCCTGAATTAAACATTGCAGTTGATTATTGTTATGGTGGCGGTAAAATTGAACTTGATGCAAACACTGATATACCGGTTACAAGTTATTTATGGAATACCGGTGAAACCACTGAAACAATTCTTGTTGATTTAGCAATGAATTTTCAGGCAATAGTTAAAACTGCAAAAGGTTGTGCTGACACTGCAAATGCAAACATAGGATTGGAATTAATTAATAATGGAAATTTTGAAGCAGGCAACACCGGATTTTCTTCAGCATATACTTATATAAATAAAAATACACAAAACGGTTTAATGCCTGAAAAAACATATACCGTAAATGACAATCCAACTTTTAACCATTCAAATTTTTGGGGCAGAGACCATACAACCAACACCGGGAATTTTATGATAATAAATGGTAATGGTTCAACCCCTCCGGTGGATGTGTGGTCAAAAACATTAACAGTGGTTCCTAATACAGATTATTATTTCTCAGCGTGGGCAATAAGTGTAAACAATGTTGGCCCATTTGCAGATCTTCAATTTAAAGTAAACGGCGTACAGGTAGGAACAACAACAGGTGCATTGCCATCAAGGCCTACGAACAATAATCCGCCTTATGGTTGGGTGCGTTTTTATGGAGTATGGAATTCAGGCGCAGCAACAACTGCGGTAGTTTCAATTGTTGATCTTGTTACATCTCCGGGTGGTAATGATTTTGGAATTGATGATATTTCTTTTGGAACATTAACACCATTTATTAACCTTACTACAACAGGAAAAAATTTACAAACAGTTTGTAAAGACAATATGATTGAAAATATTGTTTATTCTATAGGTGGTATGGAAAACGGGCCTATAGTAACCGGTTTACCTGATGGAGTAACAGGAACTTACAACAATGGAATATTTACTATTTCAGGGTCACCTACTACAACAGGCGTATTTAATTTTGAGGTGAAAAGTGCCACAAACTGTATTTCTGCAACCAAAACAGGAACTATTACAGTGCAGGAAAATACTATAGTATTATTAAGTGCTGCAGGTACAGACAATCAGGTAAAATGTATTGAACCTATAACACCAATTAAATACCAGATTGGAGGAAAGGCAAACGGTGTAACGGTTACAGGCTTACCTGCCGGTGTTACCGGAAGTTTATCCGGAAAAACCTATACAATCAGCGGTACGCCTACAGCTTCCGGAAGTTTCAATTATACTGTAACTGCAACAGGAACATGTAATTCAGTTTCTTTAAGTGGAACAATTAAAATAGAATCTTCTGCAATTGCATTAACAAGTGCACCTGCAACTTCAGCTCAATCAGTTTGCGTTAATACTGCAATAACAGCAGTAAAATATACAATTTCAGGTAATGCCACCGGGGCAAGTGTAACAGGCCTTCCTGCGGGAGTAAACGGCGTTTTTTCAGGAAGTGTATTAACCATCAGTGGAACGCCAACCGTAAGCGGCACATTCAGTTATTCAGTATCTGCCTTAGGAGGTTGCCCATCAGCAATCTTGGGCGGAACAATAACTGTAAACAGACAAACAATAGCATTAAGTTCTGCCTTAGCAACTGCAAATCAAACTATCTGTTTAACAACAGCCATAACGAGCATTAAATATACCGTAGGAGGATCGGCCACAGGAGCAACAGTTACAGGCTTACCTGCCGGAGTTAATTCCGGTTTTGCAGCAGGCGTTTTAACTATAAGTGGAACACCAACTGCAACAGGTACATTTAATTATACGGTAACAACTACGGGAACATGTGCTGCAGCTTCACTTTCAGGCAGCATTAAAATAATTAAGGAAAGCATATCATTAACTTCAGGAGCATCATCTGTATCACAAACCATTTGTTTAAATTCACCAATTGTGCCTATTTCATTTGCAATTGAAGGAACAGGCGCAATAGCTTCAGGGTTACCTGCAGGTTTATACGGTTCATATTCTGCCGGTGTTTATACAATTTCAGGTTCAGCAACGCAAGCCGGTACATTTAATATAAAAGTAACAACCACCGGTTCATGTGCTCACGCAGAATACAATTTCTCAACAACAATAGCGCCTTCGGCAGATGGAGGAACAATACCTTCTATTTCTTTATGTTCTGCAGGTTCAGCAACTTTAACTTTGAGCGGCCAAACCGGAAATGTTGTTAGGTGGGAATATTCAACAGATTCAACAACATGGATAAATATTTCAAATACTACTTCAACATTAAATACAACAAATCCTGGAAGTGCAATTTTTTACAGAGCACTTGTAAA
>JAFDXB010000205.1 GCA_018268175.1 Bacteroidota bacterium
AAAATGACCACTATGCTTGGAGAAGAAAGAGCAAAAAAAGCAATTAAAGACGGAGTTGCAAAGCAAGGCTGGTAATTTATTTTTAAAATAATTAAAGGGCTGTTTAGAAATAAGCAGCCTTTTTTATGCTAATACATAACCATGCATCTTTGATAAAAACTTATAAAGTGATTCCATTGAAGAAATATCTTCAACAACCAAAATACCGTTTTTACCTACCTGCTTTAATTTAGCCTTATTTGTTTCCTGCTGAATGAAAAGCAGGATTTTATTAAAAATTTCACTTCTAAAATATTCCGAATCCGGATTGCTTACAAAAAAGCATCTTAGTTTATTATTTCTGAGAAGTAGTTTTTCAAACCCTAATTCCAATCCCGCTTTGCGGCAGCGAACAGTAGTAAATAAATCTTCAACCTGCTTTGGAACCGGCCCAAAACGATCAGAAAGTTCATTATGAAATTCAATTAGTTCTTGTTCATTTTCGCAATGGTCAAGCCTCGAATACAATACAAGCCGTTCACCAATATTTTCCACATAATTGTCCGGGATAAGAATTTCCAGATCGGTATCTATTGTGCACTCACTTACAAAATCATCCTGTTGTTTAATTTCTTCTTTAAATAATTCCCTGAAGTTTGTTCTTTTTAATTCTCTTATAGCTTCATCTAAAATTTTTTGATACATTTCAAAGCCAATCTCAGCAATGAATCCGCTTTGTTCACCGCCAAGTAAATTTCCCGCTCCGCGGATATCAAGGTCACGCATTGCAATTTGAAAACCACTGCCAAGGTCGCTGTATTGCTCAAGGGTGCTTAAGCGCTTACGACTGTCGTCGGGTAAAGTACTCATTGGCGGAGCTATAAGATAACAAAATGCTTTTTTATTACTCCTGCCCACTCTGCCGCGCAACTGATGAAGATCGCTTAAACCAAATTGATGGGCATTATTTACTATTATGGTGTTTACATTCGGAATATCAACGCCGCTTTCAACAATATTTGTACAAACAAGAACATCATATTTCCTTTCCATAAATTCAAGGATTGTGTTCTCAAGTTTATCGCCTTCCATCTGCCCGTGGGCAGAAGCGATGCTAAGATCGGGACACAAACCCTGAAGTAAACTTTTCATTTCATCCAAACCTTTCACTCTGTTGTGGATGAAAAAGACCTGGCCGCCACGCTCTGCTTCAAAATAAATTATATCTCTTATTGCATCTTCATTAAATACCATTATTTCAGTTTGGATAGGCTGCCTGTTGGGAGGCGGAGTATTTATTATGCTAAGGTCTCTTGCGCCCATTAAACTAAACTGTAAAGTACGAGGTATAGGTGTTGCTGTTAAAGTGAGAGAATCAACTGTAGTTCGAATTTGTTTAAGTTTTTCTTTTGCAGATACTCCAAACTTTTGTTCTTCATCAATTATCATTATTCCAAGATCCTTGAATTTCACATCCTTGCCAAGCAAGGCATGGGTGCCGATAATTATATCAATTTTACCCTCTTCTAATTTTTTAAGAGTTTCTTTCTTTTGCTTAGATGATTTAAACCTGTTTATAAAATCTATGGTAACCGGAAAATCTGAAAGGCGGTCTTGAAATGTTTTAAAATGCTGATAAGCTAAGATAGTTGTAGGCACTAAAACTGCGGCCTGCTTTCCGTCAACCACACTTTTAAATGCCGCTCTTACCGCAATTTCAGTTTTCCCAAAGCCTACATCGCCGCAAATAAGCCTATCCATTGGCGATGGCTTTTGCATATCTCTCTTTACATCTTCGGAAGCTTTCGCCTGGTCTGGAGTGTCTTCATAAATAAAACTTGCTTCAAGTTCGGTTTGCATATAATTATCGGGACTGAATGCAAAACCTTCCTGCGCTTTGCGCTGAGCATAAAGTTTTATAAGATCGTTTGCAATATCCTTGACCTGCTTTTTTGTTTTATCTTTTAGCTTGTTCCAAACATCGCTTCCAAGCTTATTCATTTTTGGAATAGACCCTTCTTTACCACTGTATTTACTGATTTTATGTAATGAAGAAATGTTTACATAAAGAAGGTCGCCGTCTTTATACTGAATTCTAACAGCTTCCTGCATTTTGCCGTTTGCATCTATTTTTTGCAAACCACTGTAAACTCCAACGCCATGGTCAATATGAGTAACATAATCGCCGGGCTGAAGTTCGCGAAGCATTTTTAAAGTGAGCGCCTTGTTTTTACTAAAAGCCTGCTTCACCTTATATTTATGATAACGCTGAAAAATTTGATGGTCGGTATAGCAAACAACTTTTAAATCTTCATCAATAAAACCTTCATTTATTGAAACCGCAATCGGGTTTACTGTAACATTTGCTTTAAGGTCGGTAAAAATTATATGAAGCCGTTCTAACTGTTTCGCATTTTCAGCAAAAAGGCAAACACTGTAATTTTTAGCTTCGTATTCTGATATGTTCTTTATCAGCAAATCAAAATTTCTGTTAAACGACGGTTGTGGTTTACTGTTATATTCAAATAAATTATTTTTATTGCTTTCATTTTCAAAAAAATATTTACGTCCAAACTCCACCACATGTCGCAATTGAATTTGTTTTTCAAGAATGCCGGCAGTTACAAAATCTTTTTCTGAAACAGAATTAAGCATTTCAGGGTTGTAATCTGCATCTTCAGAAGGTTCATTATTTTCTAAATCATATTGAAGATCAGCTTCTTGAATTTGTATCCTGTCTTTAGAAAATGCCCAGTCTTCAATCCAAAAAATTGTATTCTCAGGTAAGAAATCCGGTAATGAAACTTTTTCTTCTGAGTTGAAGGAAGTTTCAATATTTGGGATGATATTGATTTGTAAAAGTTTTCTTTCACTAAGTTGAGATTCAGGATCGAAAATTCGAATACTATCAACTTCATTTCCAAAAAGTTCGATACGGTAAGGCTTTTCATTGCCAAAAGAATAAATATCAAGTATTCCGCCTCTTAATGCAAACTGCCCCGGTTCGTAAACAAAATCTGTTCTTTGGAAACCGTATTGAATAAATTTATCAAAAAGTTTTTCAAGGTCCAGTTCCTGAGCTTGTTTTATTGAAATAATATTTCCGGTTAAGGATTTTGATAAAACAACTTTTTCAAATAAAGCTTCAGGATATGTTATTAAAATTTTCTTATTTCCCGGAGAAGAAAAATGAGTTAAAGCCTCAGTTCGAAGCATTACATGGCTTGAGTTTAAAAGCCTGAAATTTTTCTTGTTTTTAAATGATGATGGAAAATAAAAAACTTCCAGAGCCTTTGTAATATTTTCAAATGTGTTATGAAAGTATGCTGCTTCTTCAGCATCTTTTAATACAACAACATGATTTAACTGAGAGGCAATGGGAAGGGAGTGAACTGCCGCAATTACAAAAGCAGGCAAACTTCCGGATAGGCCTTGAAGGTAAATTTTTTCAGGTTGAGATAAAGTAATCCTGTCCGCTATTTTAAAACAGCGGTGATCACTTTTAAACTTCTGCATCAACTCATCAAGGTTCATCCTAACGGATGCAAAGATAGTAAGTTGCTAAAAAAATTTCTGTAAAAACTATTGTAATGCTTTTAAAATAACACCTTTTAACTCATCTATTTTAATTCTTTCCTGCTTCATATCGTCGCGAAAGCGGATAGTTACCGTATTATCTTCTTTTGTTTGATGATCAACAGTAATACAAAATGGAGTTCCAATTGCGTCCATACGGCGGTAACGTTTGCCTATGGCATCTTTTTCTTCATAAAAACAATGGAAGTGCGGTTTACAATCATCAAATATCTTCTTTGCTATTTCCGGTAACCCATCTTTTTTTAACAGAGGTAAAATTGCAACTTTCATAGGTGCCAGCTTCGCCGGGATTTTTAAAACAACACGTGAATCTTCGGAACCATCTTCTTTGAGCCATTTTTCTTCTTCATACGACATACTTATTACCGTTAAAAACAAACGGTCGAGGCCAATTGAAGTTTCAACAACATAAGGGATATAGTTTCCAATCGGCTTTCCTTCCTCGTTTAAATCGTTATCAAAATACTGTATTTTCTTTTTACTATACTGTTGATGTTGTTTAAGGTCGAAGTCGGTGCGGCTGTGTATGCCCTCAAGTTCTTTCCAACCGAATGGAAATTCAAATTCAATATCAACAGCGGCATCAGCATAGTGGGCAAGTTTTACGTGGTTGTGGTATCTTAATTTATTTGAAGGGATACCAATTTCTTCAAGCCATTTTTTTCTTTCTGCCTTCCAGTGCTCATACCATTTCATTTGTGAACCGGGGCGTATAAAAAATTGCATTTCCATTTGTTCAAATTCTCTCATTCTGAAAATGAACTGGCGTGCAACAATTTCATTTCTAAAAGCTTTGCCCGTTTGTGCTATTCCAAAAGGAATTTTTAATCTTCCAGTTTTTTGCACATTTAAAAAATTAGCGAATATACCCTGGGCTGTTTCCGGCCTTAGGTAAATTTTATCTGCTTCTTCAGAAACACTGCCCAACTTTGTATCAAACATGAGGTTAAACTGGCGTATTTCAGTCCAGTTTGAGGTTTTACTTACGGCGCATTTAATATTGTATTTTACAATAAGGTCGTAAAGAGATTTTAAATCATCAGCCTGAAGAAGGCGGTCCATTTCATCAAGCAATTCCTTTGCTTCTTGTTCTTTTAATGTTTCTGCAAAATTTTCGATAAGATGATCAACTCTGTAACGCTTGTTACTGTCTTTGTTATCAATCATGGGGTCGCTGAAGCTATCAATGTGGCCACTTGCTTTCCACGTAGTGGGATGCATAAAAATTGCCGCATCAATACCAACAATATTATCATTTAACTGAGTCATGCTTTTCCACCAGGCGTCGCGGAGATTTTTTTTCAGTTGCGAACCCATTTGCCCATAATCATAAACAGCGCTTAAACCATCATAAATTTCTGATGATGGAAATATAAAGCCATACTCTTTACAGTGGGAAATTATTTCATTCAAACCCCATTGCGTTTCAGGGGCTTTTTTATCATTTTGCATGGCGGCAAAGATAAAAGAATTTATTCTCGAATTAATACAAGAGTAAGTTTATTGAAATCGGCGGCAGCATTGATAACCTTGGTGAATATTTCTATATCTTCTACAGGATAACCAATACTTTTATAGTACTCATGAACCGTAATTGTCAGATCATTGCCTTTTAAAGAATAAGATGATTCGAAACCCATTGTTTTTTCTTTGTCGGAAACTGATGCGTTTATATCATCCGGATTTTTCAGTTTATATCCTGCAGGAATTTTAAATTTTATTATTCTATCTAAAGCATGAGGATATTCTAAACTAATTGGAAGTATTCTTTTTTTCTCCTGATACATTTGCACTTGAGTGCCGATTACCTCGCCGATTTTTACCAATATATTTTTACCTGCATTTTCAATAAGTCCTGTGTTTTTAAATTCACCTGAAATTATCAGAGGTTTATTAGAAAGGGAATTTGTGAGGCCTTCATTTTCAACTTTAAATGAAAGTATGGAATCTGTTTCTGCTACATTTTTAATAATACCTTTTGTAAATTCATCCTGATCTTTCTTTTGGAGATAAGCATAAGCAGGGCGATAATTGGCAGCACTATAACCTGTAAGTATTTGTTTGGAGTTAACAGTTAAGGTATCGGCATCTTTATTAAAAGATAAACTAACTTCCATATTGCTCGAACTTTCTTCGAAAGGCAATAAGGTGATGGAATCGAAAACAGGTGTACCTGATTTATAATCGCTTAATGAAATTTCTTTTATAAATAATCCTTTTGTTGCTCCATCGTTAGGGTTAATTATAGGATACCTTAATTCATCGCTTAGCGGTGAAAGATATTTTCCTGTTGAAGGGAAAAACAAGAGCATATTATTTGTAAGCCTGAAGTTTTCAAAATTTTCATCAAGAGGCTTTTCGTTTCTGTTGCTTGGAAAAACCAAACGTGGGTTTAAACCTGCGCTTTGAAGGCATCCAAACATTAGCCGATTAAAACCAAATTCACCACCCACTTTAGACTGCACAATAAAATCTAACATATCAGCGGAAGAATTTTGTGTGTTTTTATTTACTGTAATATTATGCTTAAGGTAATCTTCAATAATTAAAATTTTCTCTTCATCATTTTTAGCATTTTTAAGATCTATTTTTTTAAGAATGGTTTCTATTGCCTTATTTTCTTTTTTATTAAAGACTGTATAGTTTTCAAAAACATTTTTGGCAAATTCATTCCATGTATTCATTCTAACCTTGCTGTTTTTATCGAGATTATATGAAAGTTTATACTGCACATTTGCATAATGAGCGCCGGGGTTGGAATATTTTTCAGATTCAAAATCTCTTATATTATGCGCTTCAGCACGGGTAATTCTTACATCATCAATAACAGTATCTTTTTGTACAGAAAAACCATTGTAGCCTTTAACATCAAAATATAAATGTGATGGAATTTTTAATGAAAAAGAGGCATTCACAATAGGTACGCTAGGAAACATATAAGTTTCAACCCCGAAAGTATAAACAGGATATCTGATAAGGACGTAATATTCTATTTCAGAATTTTTTTCTATTCCTTCAACAGCAAATTTTTTGAATTTGTCCCCGTCTTCTTCTTCATCAAAAATTTTATTTTCAGGAAGGTTTACCACTTCACCGTTAGGGGAAATAGCTCTTGCTTTTATTTTCATTACTTCGCCTCCGCCGCGATAAAAAATATAAATTTTATTGAACTGTTCGATACCCTTGTCTGTGAGAACTTTTATTTTTCTGATTTGCTCACAATACACCCACATTTCATTTTTATCAAACTTATATTCATGATTTCGGGAATCATTTAGTAATACAGCACTTGCATCTTTAAATTCATCAGGTACTTTTGAAAGTACAGGCTTCTCTTCCCAGTAAAATTTATTTGTTTGCGAATTAGCGCTTATAAACGCAAATAAGAACGCTATTAATATACTACACTTCATTTTAATTATTTTTTTCAAGTACTACCATTTCTTTTAATGGTTTAGCTGCTGTTTTGATTGCTGCATTATAAGCTGCAAAATCAGAAGGGTTAATTAATAAATATTTATTCTCAAGTTCTTGTGTTGCTATCACTTGAGAAGGGGTAACTTTATAAGTGATTTTATATTTTATAAATTCATTGTCAAATTCAAAATTTGCAGGTACTTCAGAAACCTTATACTCTTGCGGTACATTAAGAATATGATGCTGAATTATTGTGAACTTATATTCGTTTTCAACAGGTGCATTTCTTTGAGATGTATCCACCTCATAACCTTCTAACAACTTTTCGAGATTTAGATTAATGAAATAATTGTTGCCGGCTTTTTTGCCATAATCAGGAATTTCAAAATCTCCTTTTATATTTATGAGTTGAATACTTTTATCTTTTGGTGTTATTTTAAAATCACCTAAAATAAATTTATTACTTGCTTTTCCCATTCTTGATTTTACGTAGGTCTGAAGGTCTTTTTGGTTTTTATATGCTATGGTGCGATAAACATCTTCACCAAAATAGCCTGAATAGTCAACAGTTTCATAACCATTTATTCCGTTTGGAGTAATATTTATAAAAGTGCTGTCAACAATTACACTTTCTTTTGAAGAAGCAACCGGAACTTTAATGATCTCAAATTCCTTTTCATTTTTCGCCACCAATGCTTCTTTACCCTGAATGAAAGAAGGTGGCAAATTCAATGTTGCAAAAGCGTTAGTGCCATCAGCGAAGTACCATTTGTTATCAATTTTTAAAACGGAAATCATATGGTTGTCAACAATAGGGGAGGGTAATTCTGAGTAAACATATGGAATATCGCGTGTGCCGATCCACGTGTAATAAGCGTTAAGCCCCGCAATTGTAAACATCTGTGTAAGCAGGCTCGACATGTCTTTGCAATCTCCATATCTTTTAAGATATACATCTTCGGCCTGCCTTGGCCTAAAACCTTCTATCTCGTTTTCAAACGCAATGTATTTTATATGGTTCTGAACCCAATTGTAAATTGCCTTTGCTTTTTCAAAATCTGAGGAAGTGAATTTTATGAGAGAATCTACTAACGGTTTTATAGAACCGCCACCTGTTTTATTAAGGTCTTTTAAAAAACTATAGTTCCAGGAATACAACTCTTTTACATCATTTAAAAATGGCTGGCGTACTTTGTTTAAATCATATCCGGTAATATAAATTATTACATGAGGAATATAGTAGCGGGAATCAGGTGCATTATAAAAACGCTTTTCGCCCTCAGTGTTTTTTATTTGCCATTTGTAAACAGTTTGGTTACGTTGCTTTTCTTCTGAGAAAATAAATTTTTTATCCGGATCATTCTGAACCTTATAATTAATATAAATACCATCAGGAACCGTAACTGTAAAAGAAGAATTTAAAGAAGCAATACCTGCCGGAATGTAAAATGGAGTAAGAAGATGAGCATCTTTGTGAAACAAACTGTAATCCACGTGTGCTGTTGAATATTGTGTTAAACCCGGAAACATAAATGATGATTCCATTCCATCATCATAAAATACGCTGGATGATGTGCTTGATGAGGCTTTTATATCTTTTACCTTAAATTCTTTAAACCTTTTTCCGTTTGGTATTTTAGTGTAAACATCAAGGTTGGTAAGTTTGTTATAATTGCTGTGGTAAACCGAATAACCGGTCATCATGTTGCTGTTCTTGTCAGTTAGCATTAACAAACTGATGTTCATTTTTGTTTCTGCAACCGGCACACCATCTTTCATGAATATTTTAAGATTCCGGTTGTAATCTGTATAAATATAATTTTCGTTGGGAAAAACTTTTTTTATTTCCTCAAGGTTTTGTGCCGTTGCAGATAATGATAAATACAACATCGCAGCAGCAAGAAGGGATTTCCGAAATATTTTAATCATTATTTTTCTTCAGTTATATAGCCATGGTAATAATTTGTTGACTTTAAAACTTTTCCGTCATACTTCAAACTTAAGCGGTGCTTTTCATCGTTGTAGTAGTTTTCATCTGTTTTTAAAGACCCGTCTTCGTTGTAAGATTTATAATTTCCATGAAGGTTTCCTAAAACATAATTAGCTTTTTTAAATAGTTTACCATCAGGATAATACCATTTTATTTCACCATTGTAATATCCATTATCCATCATACCCTCTGTCATAACATTACCGTTAGGATGAAAATATTTAAAGTTGCCATTAATATTATTCGCGTCAAATTGCAAATCAACGCTGCTTTTGCCTGAAGCATATTTTGCAGCCACTTTACCTGATGAATTTTTTAAGATAATTGGAGCAATCAATTCTTTGTTTTCCTTTTGGTATTGATAGCTTTCTAAATTATCATTTATATAATTGTAAACAACCATTACATCGCCGGTTTTGGCAAATAAAGTATAAGGACCATTGTATTTACCGTTTAAGTAGGTGATTGAATTTACGGGTGCGCCATTTTCAGAAAATGTTTTAACGGTTCCTGAAAGCTGCCCATTTACATAGTTTTCAGTTTTCTCTTCTTTTCCATTACTAAAATAATATTTCCACTCACCGTCTTTTTGGTCATCTACATAATTACCTTCTTCCTTTTTATTTCCATTGTTATAATATGAAGTAAATTTTCCGTTTCTTTCATCTTTACTGTAATTTAATTCAGATGAAAGTTTACCGTTAAAAAAGTAAGTCTTTTTAACTCCTTCATGAAAATAATTTTTTTGTGGTACGGTTGATAACATTTTACCGTTAAGGAAATAAAATACAAAATCGCCCGTTCCGTCGTTATATTTTGTAAAGGAGATATTTTTTCCCAAAGTGTCAAACTGTGAAAGTTCAACGAGCCAGCCGTTCATGTAATTTATGCTGTAATCAGGAATATTTCCGGGATAAAAATAATCGGTATATCCATAAGGGCTTCCATTGACATAATACTCATTTTTATATAGGTCGCCCATAGGGTTGTATGTTATCCAGTTTTGCTGTTTTTCACCATTAACAACCCAACCTTCTGTTTTTGTTTTTCCGTTCAGATAAACAGATTTATTATAACCATCTTCTGTTCCATTTTTATAAGAAGTAGTAAGAAAAACTTTTCCGTTGGGATAGTACTGGGTGTATGGCCCATCAAGGTTTCCATCTTTATAATTCGATTCTTCAAATAACTTTCCGTTTCTAAAATAACTTAAATGCTTTCCCTGACGGTTGCCTTCTTTATCATAAAAACCTTCAGACGATTTATTGCCTTTGGAATCATAAAAAACAATATTTGCTGCGCCTTTTTTTGTAGATGTGGATGAAACCGTATTTCCGGCTTTATCTAAAAAAATAATTTCTCTTAATTTACCCTTTTCATATTCAGCAATACAGTATGTTTTATCATCTTCATCTTTGTAAATGATTTTCCCATCGAGTTTCTTTTTTGTGTAATTTCCTCGAACGCTTTCAATTCCGTTTTCATAGTATTCCACAAATTCTCCTGTATAATCGCCTTTGCTAAATGTTGTTTTTGAATTTATTTTGCCACTTTCAAAGTAGCCGGTCCACAACCCATCTTTATAGCCGTTTACAACTTTTCCTTCAGTTTGAATTTTTCCGGATTTATAATATTCTTTATAGTCTGAATTTTCACTTCCATTAGTATAGAAAGATTCGCTTTTTATTTTTTTATTTTTATAATAAGCAATACTTTTTCCATCTGCTTTATCTGCTTTATAATTTACGGTATTTGTCAAATTTCCCTTGTAATCATAATACTTTTGTTCACCTTCTAATAATCCGTTCATGTAATTAAATTCCGACTTTAGTAATCCGTTATAAAAATACGTAACGGCTTTGCCGGATATTTTACCATCAACAAAATTTTCGCGGTACCATTTATTTTTATTGCTAAACCAACCTTCAGAAATTCCATTTTTTACATCATCGGTAAATGTGAGCTTTTCCTGCAATTCACCATTGTCGTAATAATAATTCCACACTCCATTTTTCTTTCCTTTCTCATCAATAAAACCTGCTGCTTTTACCATTCCATTCTCATGGAATAATTTCCAGGGGCCAACGGCGAATGAATTTTTTGACTGATTATTAAATTCCCCTTGCCCAACAAGTTTATTATTCATGTAAACATACCTAAGTTTAACATCCTTTCTCTTAGACAATAAAATTTCGCGGGTAGCACGAATATCAGAAAAATACTGAGATGCATAGTCGGTGAATTTATCAAGCGTTTTCCCGTTCGATTTTCTCCAGTTACTAATAGGTTTTATATCTACTGAAGCAAACATCGAATAGATAAGCGGTTCAAAATATCCGTCCTTAAAATTGTTATAATAAAAAGGAACATAATACTGCATTGCAAAACTTTTATTTGCGGCGTTATATTCAAGCTTTTCATTTATTGCCTGAAGTTGTTTTATAATTACATCTTCAAGTTTAATGATAGATTTATATTTATTGCTTAATGCAATTTTAGAAAAAACCAGTTCTTCAATGTCTCTGTATGCTTTATCTCTTGAATTGTTATTTTTTGCTATCAATTCCTTCACTTCATCAGTTCCGTTTATAATATCGCTTATTTTTCCAATGGCCTTAGAGTAAAGATTTCCTTCAGGCTGAACCAGCAAATATGTTGAAAATGCAAGCGTAGCAGGAATTACATCGCCCTGAAGGGCATAAATTTCTCCAAGCAGATAATGTGAATTTGCATGGAATGGATTTATTAAAATAGTTTTTTGAAAATATAATTTAGCACTGTCCAAAGCTTCCATTTTAAAATATGTTATCGCCATATTAAATGGAATAAGATATTCATTGGGATTAATTTTCATTGCAGTGTCATAGTACGCAATGGCTTCTTTTGGCCTATGCAAAACGTCGAGAGAATTTGCTGCCTGCATTGCGAATTTTGAATAATTCTCAGGAAATAATTTTATTCCTTTAAGTGCAAGTTGCAGTGCTTCCTCATTAAGGCTGTCGGCTTGTAATGTGTTAATTTTTTCAAAGTAAGCCATAAAGTAATTGGTGTCACTTTTTGAAACTTTGTCAAATAACTTTACTGCTTCTTTGTAGTTATTTTTTTGCTGTTGAATAAAAGCCTGGTTAATTACTTCGCCACTGTTTATAAGCGGATTGTTTTCCTGTGAATACGAATTTATTGAGTTGCATAATAATATTGCAATAAATGCTTTGCGGATTAGTTGGCGGGGCATACTATGGGTATTTTTGATAAATATAGTTTTTTTAAATATAGCTATATAGAAAATTTCTCACGTTTTTTTTGCACATCATAACCGAAATTAGTCTCTGCGCCTAATGTGGTGAATTAAATCGTAAATCGTAAATAATTTTTGATTTCTTGATTTCTTGATTTTGGATTTTTGATTTCTTGATTCAAAATAAAATCTAAAATCTAAATCACACAATCGCCAATCTAAAATCGTCAATAATTTTTGATTTCTTGATTTTTGATTTCTTGATTCAATCTTAAATCTTAAATCTAAAATCTAAAATCTAAAATCTAAAATCACACAATCGACAATCTAAAATCGTCAATAATTTTTGATTTCTTGATTTTTGATTTCTTGATTCAATCGTCAATATAAAATCTAAAATCTAAAATCTAAAATCTCACAATCTAAAATCACCCAATCGTCAATCTAAAATCAATTTTTGGATTTTTTTGCGGTAACCATGAAGTGCACTAAG
>JAFDXB010000206.1 GCA_018268175.1 Bacteroidota bacterium
AAAAATAGAGCAACAATGCTCTTGATACACAACCAAAAGCGGTGCATCTTTGCATCAGAAGTTGATTGATAGGCACAATTATCAATCATTATCCAAAAATCCAGAAGAAACCAGAGAGTTTTACCAATATCCTGAAAGAAAATCCGTAAAGTCCGATATCAGTCAACTTCTAACTTTTGTTCATTGAAATAGATTAGAGTAAAAAAAGTGGTTGGGAAACCACGCAAACCAATACAATATTTATAATCCAATATCATAATTAAGAACCAAGTCCAGATCCGAAGAAAACCAACACCTAAATCCAATATCAAATAAGAAAACCGAGATCCTAATCCCAAAGAAAACCAAAACCAATATCCAAAAATGTATGCTCAGGCATACCGAAAAACCAAAGAAGGCCGATAACCTAATTGAAAAACCCGGAAAATCCTAACCCGGAGAAAGCATTAAGATTTCTCTAATCCAACTGTTTTGAAACATAAACAGGAAAAACCCAATAGATCAGGCACCCATATTTACCATATAGTAAAATGCAAACCTGAAAAACCACAAGCAAAACTCATTGGGTAAAAGTATTAAGCCTCCATAAAGTAAAATTTATGGAGGCTTTTGTATTTATGTTACCGTTGGTAATTAGCGAATGTTGTGAATATATTCGTTTGTTTTAAACTGCTTCTTCACATCGTTCAAATCTCTCAAAATAGTTGCATCAATTAAAACATCACCAACTTCGAGTTTAAAACCACCTATAAGTTCGTCTTTTACTTCAGTATGCAATTCAAGATTTTGCATAGAAGGGTTTTGACGGATCTTGTTTAAAATAAGCGATTCCATTTCCTTTGTAAGAGGAGTGGCGGTAGTGATTTTTACAAGATGGATGTTTTTAAGTTCGTTGTATTGAGAAATAAAGGCTGAGGCTATTTCTTCAAGATTGCTTTCGCGAGTTTTATTGATAAGCAGATTTATGAAAGCCTGAGTTAAAGGATTTACATTGTTCTGTATAACTGCGTTGATAATTTTTTGTTTTTTATCAGAAGTTATAACCGGACTTTTTAAAATAGCAAGGAAATCCTTATTAGCTTTAAGAATATTACGGATAAACATAATATCCTGATAAACATTTTCAAGTGAATTTTGATCAATTGAAAGAGTTAATAAACTCTTGGCATATCGTCCTGCTAAACGTGGATTTCTCATTTCTTAGTTAAGTTTAATTTCATTTGTCAGGTCGCTTATATAAGCTTCCTGTTGTGCTTTGTTTGACAATTCCTTTCTAAGAATTTTTTCACTTACTTCAATAACCATTTTGCCAACTTGGTTTTTAATATCAACCATAGCAGCCATTTTTTGGTTATGTATTGAAGCCTGAGCATCAGAAATTATTTTTGCAGCCTGAGTTTTAGCTTCATCTTTAGCATCATTAATCATTTTATCTTTAATTTCCTTTGCTTCTTTAAGCATAACTGCTCTTTCTTCACGAGCTTTAGCTAACAATTCTTCATTTTCACTTTTAAGCTGTGCCATTTCAAGTTTTACCTTTTCAGCGGTAGCAATAGAAGCAGCAATATTTGATTCACGCTCATTTAAGCCCTTTAAAATTGGTTTCCAGGCAAATTTTCTAAGAATATAAAGAGTAATAAGGAATGCAAGTGCTGTCCAAAAAATTATCCCTAAATGTGGTAATAACAAGCCCATATAAAAATTATTAAATTTTGATTTTTAATATTACTGCATCCTCCGCCCTGTGCATCAGATGCAGTAATTAGTTTGTGCAGGTTCTTATTTAAGAACAGCCAATAACCCTGCGATAACCGCAAAAAGGGCAACACCCTCAACGAAAGCGGCAGTCAGGATCATGTTTGCACGAATTTCGTTGGCAGCTTCAGGTTGACGTGCGATAGATTCAACCGCACCTTTACCTATTTGCCCGATACCAATTCCGGCACCGATAGCAGCAAGGCCAGCACCTATTGCTCCTCCAAAATGTGAATAGCCTAATTGTACATCGGCTAACAAAGTCATCAAAGTCATGATACTTGATTTTATTAATGAATAAACTCTTACGCAATTATTGGTTCAGCATGACCGTCAACATCATTATGACCTCCCTCAAACGCCTGTCCTATAAACACAGCAGTAAGGTTAGTAAAAATGAATGCCTGAATGAAAGCAACCAACAATTCTATGAAATAAATAAATACTGTAAATAATACTGAAATAGGCGAAAATCCAACACCTGCAACTTTCGACATACCTGCGAAAATGAATATCAGCGACACAAATGCCAAAATAATGATGTGGCCGGCAACCATATTTGCAAAAAGACGAATTATTAAAGCGCCCGGCTTAATGATAAGTACACCCGCCAATTCAATAGGTATTAAAATCAATTTTACCGGAATTGGAACTCCGGGAGGCCAGAAAATATGGGCCCAAAAATGACTGTTGGTGCTTGCAAGAATTACAATTAGAGAAAAAATTCCAAGTACCATTGTGAAGGCAGTATTTCCTACTACATTCGCCGAACCCGGCAATAAGCCGAACAATACATTTATAAGTATAAAGAAAAATACTGTCAGCAAATAAGGCATATATTTTGGCGCCTTTTTACCCAGATTTGGTTTTGCAACCTCATCTCTTACAAATGTGATTACAGGCTCAATTGCATTTTGCCAGCCTTTCGGAGCTGTAGTAACTCCTTGCCCTGCTTTGTATTTCTTTGCTATGCCGGTCATTAATAAAATAAGAACTATTAAAGCCAGAAACATTTGCACCACATTTTTGGTTAACGACAAATCATAAACTACGCTACCGTCAATTGCTGATATCTTTCCATCAACATACTGATATCCGTTATATGTGGCGTGGCCGTGTTCAAACCGTGATGAGGAAAATGAGGTTAATCCCTTTTCAGGAGAATAAAGAATTACCGGAAGAGGAATTGATGCTTTAAAATTACCTATGTCAAAAAAGTGGAATTCGTGAGCATCGCTAATGTGATCAAAAATTAATTTAGCCGGATCAAGCTTCTCTTCCACGCCCTCAGCGTGGGCTTCCTGACCAAAAGCGGAAAATGAAAAACACGTTATTAAAAGGCTGAAAGCCGCTATAGTCAATGATTTTATACACTTTTGGAACATTCTCACCTCAATTTTGCCGCAAAGATAGGGTTGCAGCCTCAAATACTAAAATTATAAAAGCAATATTTTAGATTAAAGCTTCTTTTGAAAATTGCATATTATAAAGATTGTAATAAGCGCCTTTTTTTGCCATTAAACTAAAATGGTCGCCGTACTCTTTAACTTCGCCCTTTTCAAGAACCAAAATTTTATCTGCTTTTCTGATTGTGCTTAATCGGTGAGCTATTACAATCCCGGTACGGCCGGAAATTAATTTTTTAATAGCCTGTTCTACAAGCCTTTCACTAGCTGAATCAATTGAAGATGTAGCTTCATCTAAAATTAAAATTGTTGGATTATATAAAATTGCCCTAGCAAATGACAATAACTGCCTTTGTCCCATAGATAAAGTAGATCCTCTTTCCATTACATTAAAATCGTAACCTCCAGGCAACTGCATAATAAAATCATGAATACCAATAAGTTTTGCTGCTTGTATCATTTGTTCATCAGAAATATCCTGATTTCTAAGAGTTAAATTATCTCTCACAGTACCGCTAAATAAAAATACATCTTGCAATACAATTCCAATATTTGCTCTCAAATAATTAAGATCATATTCTTCAATCTGTTTCCCGCTTAAAATTATTTTACCCTCAGTAACAGGATATAATCTATTTAGTAAACTAATTATAGTAGATTTTCCGCTTCCGGTAGATCCTACAATGGCAAGAGTTTTTCCACCTCCTATTTCAAAACATACATTTTTTAAAACCTTCTTACCCTCAACATAACTAAAAGTAACATTTTTAAACTCAATATTACCTGTCAACGGCTGTTTTAATGAACCGGTATCAGGCATAGTATCAGGATTATCTATTACCTTAAAAACTCGTTCGCCTGCTATCATTCCCATTTGCAAAACATTAAATTTATCGGCAAGCATTCGTAATGGGCGAAACAATAAATTCAAACATAATATAAATGATGTCACTATTCCTGCAACTTGTTCCGCCTGCACAGGCGAAATTGATTCCCGCGCAGCCCACCAAACAAGCAAACCAATTGACACCGCTGAAACCAATTCAACCACAGGAAAAAAAACGGAATATGCAAAAATGGCTTTAATGTTTGCAGATAAATGATGCTTATTTATTTCTTGAAATTTTTTGTGCTCCTCCTTTTCAGCAGCAAACGACTGAACCAACCACATACCTGATATGTGTTCCTGAACAAATGCATTAAGCGCCGAAACGGCATTTCTGACTTTAATAAAAGATTTATTTACAGACTCTTTAAAATAATAAGTTGCAATAATCAAAACAGGAAACACTGCAAGCGAAACCAACGTTAACCTCCAATCTGTATAAAACATATAACCTAATATGGAAAAAATTGCGAGCAAATCTGCAATTATTGGAATTAAACCCTCGCTAAAAATATCATTTACAGATTCTATGTCATTGATCGTTCTTGTTGTAAGAGTACCTATTGGAGTTTTATCAAACTGTGAAAGGTTAAGTTTCAGAACTTTATTATAGGTTTCATTTCTAAGATCTTTTACAACATTTTGCCCTAAAACTGCAGATGTAAATGTGAATGAAAACCTTGCTAAAGATTCTACTGCAAGAAGTAATATTTGAATTATTGTTATTTCAATCAAAAAGGAACCCGGTCCTGAAAAAAAAAGTGAAGAATGATTTTCTTTAATGCCGGTATTAATTGTAATCTGGATTAAAAATGGCCTAAGAGGTGCAAAAATTGCAAGTATTAATGCAAGAAAAACTGACCAGTAAAATTTCTTACTGTAAGGTTTTGTAAAAATGAAAACGCGTTTTAAAACCGACAGATCAAATTTTCCTGAACTCATTTTACAAAAATATCAAAATACGAAACCATTTTACACTATTTAACTAAAGCCAACCATAGAATTGGAAATAAGTTGAGAAATCAAATAACGTTCAACCTAAAGGACCCAATCTGACAATAATCCTTGAAATAGAAGGAAAAATCAGCGACCATCCGCGCAATCAGCTAAATCCGCGTTCTAAATAACAATTTTGCAAACTGGCAATCTAATTAAAATCCTTCTGCGACCATCCGCGCAATCAGCTAAATCCGCGTTCTAAAATATTACCCAAAAAGTCCCCGAATTCCACAAAAGTTAAACGATTAAAAACGGTTTGTTTGTAGGGTTTTTTGTAGGGGAAGCTTCCCAGCCCCCTTCCCGGGAGCAAGTTACAAAACCTCCACCACACTACCTGTTTATAAACGTTTACTTTGGGTAATAAGAAGAAAAGTTTTAATAGTGTTTGCGG
>JAFDXB010000207.1 GCA_018268175.1 Bacteroidota bacterium
AGGAGTTTGTGAAGCAGTGCCGGTAATAGTTGTTCCGGCAGGAACGGTTACATTTACTGTTCCAGAACAACCGTTTGCATCTTTAAGAGTTATTGTTTGAGCACCTGCGCCAACATTTGTAAATACATTAGAAGCCTGGAAAGTAGTTCCATCAATTGAATATTGATACGTCGCGGTTCCTGCGGTAGCAGTTACCGTAACCGAACCGTTGTTAACACCCGGACAAGCCGTAGGTGTTGATGTTGCTGTAGCAGATACGCCTGCACCTGCAGCAACAGTGATGTTTACAGTACCTGTGCAACCACTTGCATCTTTAATAGTAACAGTGTAAGCACCAGGCGTTAGGCCTGAAAAAGTATTTGAAGCCTGGAATGTAGTTCCTCCATCAATTGAATACTGATAAGGAGTACTACCGGAAGTAGGTGTAACGGTAACAGTTCCGTTAGAAGCAGCAGCACATGCAGCAGGAGTTTGTGAAGCAGTGCCGGTAATAGTTGTTCCGGCAGGAACGGTTACATTTACTGTTCCAGAACAACCGTTTGCATCTTTAAGAGTTATTGTTTGAGCACCTGCACCAACATTTGTAAATACGTTTGAAGCCTGGAATGTAGTTCCATCAATTGAGTATTGATACGGCGCGGTTCCTGCGGTAGCAGTTACCGTAACCGAACCGTTATTAACACCCGGACAAGCTGTTGGTGTGGCGGTAGCAGTACCTGTGATAGTAGATCCTGCGCCAACATTTGCAGTTAAGGTAACTGAGCATCCATTTGCATCTTTAATTATACCGGTATGATTTCCGGCAGCAACACCTGTAAAGACATTTGATGACTGGAAGGTACCGCCATCAAGTGCATAAGTATATGGAGCTGTACCTGTAGTTGCATTCAAAGTGATAGACCCGCCACCACTTGAACATCCTGCGGGAGCAGCAGTAGCAGTTCCTGTAATACCGGAACCGTTTGAAATTGCCACATTTCCTGTGCCTGTGCAACCGTTTGCATCTTTAACGGATACAGCTTTTATACCGGAGCTCATACCCGGAATAGGATTAGTACTGCCTGCAGGGTTTCCTCCAACAGTATAAGTAAATGGAGGTGTTCCATTATTATGAGTTACTATAATAGTTCCTGTACTTGTGCCGGGGCAGAATGTAGGCGTTGATGTGAGAGAAATGCTAAGTCCGGCGCCTGCGCTGATTGTAACATTTTTTGTGCCTGTACATCCTGAAGCATCTCTGATAGAAATAGTATGAGCGCCGCTTGGCAGGCCTGTGAAAACATTTGTTGAGCCAAAAGTGCCACCATCAATTGCATAGGTATATGGCCCGGTTCCGCTTGTAGCGGTGATAGTTACCGACCCATCAGAGGCGCCGTTACAACTCGTTCCTGCAGTGGTTGCAGTAGATGTTATAGAGGCACCTGCATTAACAGTTTTAGTAACAGTTCCCGAACAGCCGTTTGCATCTGTAAATATTACAGTATGTGCTCCTGCGCCAACATTTGTAAACACATTTGACGACTGAGAAGGGCCTCCATCCATAGAATAAGTATATGGCGCCGAGCCTCCTGTTGGAGTAACAGTAAATGTTCCATTGTTAACACCGGGACAGCCGGTTGCGGTTGTTGTTGCGCTGCCGGGTATGTTAGGAATAACACCAACATTTACTGTAATTGTATCAGTACAACCTGCAGCATCAACGCCGATTATGGTATGAGGGCCTTGTGGCAATCCTGTAAAAGTTCCGGAGCTTTGAAGTGGGCCTAAATCAATTGAATATTGATATGGCGCTGTACCACCCGAAGCAGTTGCTGTAATGGTTCCTGTTGATGCACCACAATTTGTTGGTGTTGAAGTTCCGCTTAGCGGAAGATGATTAAAACGTTCCAAACTCACTTCATCCATACTGTAAAAAAACGATCCGGGATTATTAGGGTCTCGGTAAGTTGTTTTTACAAAATAGGTAGTAGTAGCATTTTCGGGCGGACAAATATTTGTAAATGTTGTTGAAAAAGTATTTTGGTCAATTCTTGTGGTATCGCCAACGGCAACAACTCCGCCTGCTGCATCTAAAAGTTCAACTTTTGAGTACAAAATATTTCCTTCAGAAGGAATAAACCTCCAAAATTCATCCATGCCTATTGAGCCCCAAGGCGCATCATTCATCGTGCGTCCGGTTACCATTACGGCTTTATTTCGAGCCATATTTTGCATGCCAAGCATTGACCTGCCCGGATTAGTAGTGGGCCATGTATTGCATATTTGCATGTCTTTTATATATACTTCCACTATGCCTGTAGTTTCATGAAGCACAATCTGGTGAGTATTTTCAATTAAATCTTCACAATCAAAAAGAGGTAATTTATAAAAAGACAGAATCCATTTTCTGTTAGGTGCCGATCCTATTACTTCATACTTCACTTGTTGGGTTGGTGATGTAGAAGAAGCAGGAGGTTGAGGATATAAATCATGATAAGGACCCATAATTAATGCCGGGTCATATTGAGTATTGGGAAGAATTCCGCGGTTTTGCCAATGAGAAAAAGTTGTAGCTAACGACACATCAAAAGATACATATCCATTTGTACTTGCAACAAGTTGATTGTAGGTGTCATTAAAAAACTTAAAATTAAAAGGCATTGTAATGACAGTTGAATACCTGTCATCAATTGTAAGGTTTGCCGATGGACCGGGAGTACTTGGGTCTATATACGGCAAACAGCCCGAAGGCTGTACTCGCTTATATGTATAATTTGCAGTGGAAGATCTTATATCAGGAAACGTGGCTTTCACGTCAATACATGGTTGGCCACATCCTAATTGTATTAGCCGTGGGCAATTGTATGAAAGACCTTGGGAATAACCAATTGCAGACATAAATATGCCCAAAAGAGCCAGGAAAATTTTTCTCATGTGTAAGATGTTAAAAAATTGAATGTGAAAGTTAAGTATTTTTTAACAAATTGCAATCCACATTTAGCGTTTATTTTCCCACATTAATATATCAATTTATTATAATTTCATCTGAAAAAATCCATGATTGATGGCCTGCACCCGGCATTCCTTTTTCAATAATGCCATGAGGTTTGGCTAATATTTTAATATACCTCGCCTTTATTTGATTTTCAGCAACATAGCTTATATTCTTACCATCTTCCGCCATTGTGTTTGGAATTTCCTTCCAATTTTTATTGTCATCACTTATAAAAACTGATACACTTGAAGGACGGTAAATCCAACTTTCAGTCTGTTCAAAAGTTCGAAGTACAATTTTGTTTATTTCCATGTTTTTTTCAAGATCAATAACGGCTTCAAGGTCTTTTCCTAAGAATCCCAGAAACAAACCTGATTTTACCATTCCTTCATTATTCTGAATTCCATCAACTAATGTGGATGCTCCTTGTTGATAATACATTTCATTAGGCTGATTTTTAAGAATAATATTTTTCCCTGTCGCTTGGTTTATATGAAATTGCTTTTTTAAAATATTGCCTGTCTCACCTGTACTATCAATTATGTATGCCGTCCATAGGCCGGAAATATTTATATGTATTGGTGAATTATACAGAAATACCGAATTAGAAGCAGGGTTTTTAAAATAGATATTTCCTTTTTTTACTGATGATAATTTTAAATAAATATTTCCTTTCTGATGCAAAATCTCGGGCGTCAAATCGTAATAAGCATCACTGTAATTAATATTGTTGAATTTGTAAAAATTTAAAATTTTTGGCAGCCTGCCGACGAAGTTGTTAAAGTCGCGTTTTTCTTTTGGAAGCCAGGCAACTTCCGCAAAAGCGGCGATACGAGGAAAAAGCATGTATTCAAGTTTGCGGGTATTAGAAATATATTCTGTCCATAAATTCGCCTGAACACCTGCCACTTTATTTAATGTTTGAAAAGGGTTGTAGTTATAAACCATTTCAAGGGTGTTTAATCCGCCCTGCGTTAATGAATCTTCATTTATACTTTGCCGGAAATTTAAATAAAAAGGTTTTTCAGGTGTAAGAATTACATCATGGCCTGATTCCGCGGCTTTTAAACCAATCTTTTCACCTCTCCAATTCATAATTATGGAATTTGCGGGCCCTCCGCCATCAAGAATTTCATCCCAGCCAATAATTCTTTTTCCTTTTTCAGAAAGGAATTTTGAAAGCCTTTTTATAAAATAGCTTTGTAACTCAATTTCATTTTTTAAATTTTCGGTTTTAATTCTTTTTTGGCACACCGGGCATTCTTTCCATCTTTCCTTCAGGCATTCGTCGCCACCAATGTGAATTGTATCTGAAGGGAAAAGCTCAATTAATTCGGAGAAAACATCTTCTAAAAAATTGTAAGTACTGTCGTTGCCGGCGCATAAAACTTCTTTATGTACTCCCCAGGTTTCCGAAACTTTATAAGGCCCTTTTGTACACCCTAAAAACGGATAAGAAGCAAGCATTGCGGTTGAATGCCCCGGCAAATCTATTTCAGGAATCATAGTTATATACCGGTCGGCGGCATACTTAATAATTTCCTTTATTTCTTTTTGAGAGTAATAGCCGCAGTATTTTGTTCCGTCATATATATTACTTCCAAATCTGCCTATAAGAGTTTGCGCACGGCAACTTCCTGTTTGCGTAAGTAATGGATATTTTTTTATTTCAATCCTCCATCCCTGATCATCTGTAAGATGCCAGTGAAATTTATTTATTTTATGGAAGGCCAAATAATCAATAAATTTCTTTATGTAATC
>JAFDXB010000208.1 GCA_018268175.1 Bacteroidota bacterium
AATGTGTCGTCGTCAGTTACGGTAATTGTTTTACCGAGAATTAATCAGGCGCCTTCTGCAAATGCAGGAAATGATCAAACTATTACATTGCCGGTAAATTATGTTACTTTATCAGGATCAGGCTCAGATGCTGATGGAAATATTGTTGCATATAACTGGAGAAAGACAGCAGGGGCAGTTGCAAACATAGTTACGCCAAACTCAGCAACTACAACTGTTTCAGGCCTTGTTCAGGGGTCTTATACATTTGAGTTAAAGGTTACAGATAATAGTGGTGCAACAGCAACATCAACGGTAAGAGTAACTGTTCTTCCACGCGAAAACAGCTTACCTGTTGCGTTTGCAGGTTTCAACCAAACAATAACATTGCCGGTGAATTCAACAACTTTATATGGCAGTGGAACAGATACTGATGGTACAATAGCTTTTTACAACTGGCAACAGGTTTCAGGAGCACCTGCAAATATTGCGAGCTCTTCATCTGCTTCAACAGCAATTAGTGGATTAACAGAAGGTGTTTATATTTTTAAATTAACAGTAACTGATAATGATGGCGGAACCGGAAGTTCATCGGTACAGGTAACAGTTTTGTCGAACCAAAGCCTGCCGCCGGTTTTAGCTACGGGTTCAGTGAGAAATGTTTTCCTGCCTGTAGATACAACAACTTTATCTGTTGAAGTTTCCGGGGCTGAAGGAAGGGCTATTACTTATAAATGGACAAAAATAACCGGCCCGGTTGGTGGCCAGATTCTTACGCCTGAATCAGCAACAACAACAGTTAACCAGTTACATGACGGAACTTACTATTATCAGGTAGTGGTGAAAGATAATTTAGGCTTTATAGTAAGAGATACTGTAACTGTTTATGTGTATCCTGAAACAAACAATCATGCGCCAATTGCAAATGCAGGGCCTGACCAAACAATTTACCTTCCAGATAATATTGCATATTTAAATGGTGAAAGCAGTTCTGACGATCTTGGAATTACAGGTTATAAATGGAGGATAATCTCAGGCCCGGGAAATGCTGAGATATTGGAAGAAAATTCCGTTAGAGCCAAGATTTTTAACATGGTGATGGGAGTGTATGAAGTAGAACTTACAGTTAGTGATGGAAGTAATTTGATGGCATCTGATACTGTTAAAATATATGTTGGAAGCACTCGTATTGCAATGGAAGCTCCGCCGGCTGAATCAATATTTCCGAATCCGGTTGAAAATATTATGAACATAAAAATAGAGAGTGACGCGGCCGAAAGAAATGTCAAATTCATTCTTTATAATATTCGCGGAACAAAAGTTGCCGAAAAGCGTGTAAATCTTAGAAGTGGTACTTCAACTTCAACGATGGATGTATCTAACCTTGAAAGAGGAGTTTATATGCTGAAAGTTGTTTACCCAAGTAAGCCGGCCGCTACAATTAAATTTATTAAGAATTAAAAAATCTTAAAAATGATGTAACGCATTTAAGAGTACTTCTTTTATAGCGTATGTAATAGCTCTAAATTTTAAAACTGCCGGATCAAATTCATTCTTGATCCGGCTTTATTTATTATCGAAATGGTACGTTTGATACCTTTAAGACTGTGGTTTAATAAGGTTCAGAGGTTATTTGCCATTTCTTTTTTTACAACAATTAAGGGAGTTTAGATATTAAGGAGGAGAATGAGGTTTCTGATTTACCACAATTTCGCTTCTGCAATAAAAATTCTAAGAATTAACCTTTGAATACTCTAAAGAAAGGATGCGAAGCGATTGAGAGCATTTCCTTATCTCCACCGCTATCGCCGTAACAATAAATATTTTTAAAGCCTGCCGGATCGAACTCCTTTTTTATTCGGTTAACTTTTTCGGCAGAATTGCAATTTAGGCCGCAAAGATTTCCTGTAATGTTGCCCTCTGATGTTTCGAGTTTCGTTGCAATATATTTTAGGCCGTTTACCTTACACCAGGGAGATATCCAATTTTCTGCCGAAGCAGTAACAACAACAATCTCATCGCCTGAATTTTTATGTTCTTCAATTGCCTTCCATGCATCAGCTCTAACCAACGCAGGAATTTTATTTAATGAAAACCTTTCGCAATAATTGTTGAATTCTTGCAATGGCATATCCTTAAAAAATTTTTTTAAGAGTATTTCTTTTGCTTTGTGATTTGAAACAAGTTTAAGTTTCATTGCTATAAGCCATGGCGAAATAAGAGCCATTCCTTTGTAGAATTCAGGCTTGCCTTTAATGAATTTCACAAGTTCGAGCATTGTATCCTTTCTTGTGATAGTGCCATCAAAATCGAAAAATGCAATTGACCTTTCCATCACTGAAATATTTTCACATCTTTCATGTAAATGATAGTGTAGAAACTTATCATCCATAAAAATATTGCACCTTGTATAAACCTGTCTTTGTACAATATTTTTGTTGGCGATTGTGAACTTTGTTGAATAAAAATAAGTTGCATATAACGAAAGATTCCGCCTAATACAAATAAACAAGTGTAATACAATCTGTGAGTGCCAAGCCTTTCAGTAACTTCAGCACTCATGGTGTACATAAAATATGAAACAATAATAACTGCACAAATTAATGAAAGAGCTGCATTAATAAAATCAAGGTTATAACCTTTAACAGCCTTTCTCATGTCGGTTCCGGAAGATTGCTTTATTAAAACGTCATCTCTTCTTTTAGCAATAGCCATAAATAAAGCAAGAAGAAAAACCATTATTGTAAGCCATTCGCTAAGCCCGATTTTTGCAATAACCGCCCCACTTTTAACCCGAAGGACAAAGCCGATTGAAATAATAAAAATATCAAGTATCGAAATGTTTTTTAATCCAAATGAATAGCCTAGGTTTAGAATAAAGTAAATGCCGAGAACAAAGAAAAATTTATCGCGAATAAACCATGCTCCTGTAAATCCTGCAATAATAAATGCAATGCAAATAACAACAGCGGTTGTTTTACTCACTGAACCTGAAGCCAGCGGCCTCTTTCGCTTCACAGGATGAATTTTGTCATCCTCAATATCGCGGTAATCATTAATAATATAAATGCTGCTTGCAATAAGAGAAAAGCAAATAAATCCGCCGATTACTTCTAAAAGAATTTCAGGATTAAAAATTTGTCCTGCGAAAAACACCGGAATGAATAAGAATAAATTTTTCGCCCAATCTTTTGGTCTTATAAGAGCAATGTATTCTCTCATTTATTTAAATT
>JAFDXB010000209.1 GCA_018268175.1 Bacteroidota bacterium
CCCAAGTGGTCTTCGTCACCAAGAATATCAGTTAGAATGGCATAGTTATCTTCCTTTTTAATTAATCCCATAGCAACGCCACTAACATGTTTTTTTAATGGAACGCCGGCATCCATCAGCGCAAGCGAACCTGCACAAACAGTTGCCATAGACGATGAACCGTTACTTTCTAAAATATCACTTACTACTCTAACTGTGTAGGGATATTCAGAACCGGGCATCATTTGTTTAAGAGATCTCATTGCAAGGTTTCCATGACCAACTTCGCGACGGCCAACTCCTCTCATCATTTTTACTTCTCCCGTTGAAAATGGTGGGAAATTATAATGAAGGATGAATTTTGAATAGTCTGATTTATGAGCACTTTCAACGAGCAATTCATCTAAAGGAGTTCCTAAGGTAACCGTTGTAAGTGATTGAGTTTCACCTCTTGTAAATAAGGCGGAACCATGCGGCGACGGCAAAATATCAGTTTCCATTTCAAGAGGCCTGATATCCTCTGTACCTCTGCCGTCAAGGCGTATTCTTTCATTTAATATCATATCTCTTACGACATGATATTGAAGCTCACCAAAATAAAAACCAATTAATTTCTGGTCTTCTTCCGGTAATTCGGTACCGAGATGAGTTTTTAGTTCATCGGATAATGCTTTAAAAGCGTCGCTTCTTTCATGTTTAGATGAAGCAGATGCCGCAATTGCGTGCATTTTATCTTTTGCAAAAGCTATTATTTTTTCATTAAGTTCTTCATTGCGGTAAGGTTTAGTATATTCCCTTTTGGCAGGCGAACCCACAAGTTCACGAAGTTGTTGCTGAGCCTTTACCTGAATTTTAATAGCCTCATGCGCAATTTCAAGGGCAGCAACAAGGTCTTCTTCCTGGCATTCTTTGCCTTCTCCCTCAACCATCATAATATTTTTATCGGTTGCGGCAATCAGGAATTCCAAATCAGATTTTTCGAGTTCAGGCCTTGTTGGGTTAACAATAAATTTACCATCAACACGTCCAATTCGTACTTCAGAAATAATTTCCTGAATAGGAATATCTGAAACAGCAAGTGCTGCTGAGGCTGCAAGGCATGCAAGAGAATCAGGCATTATTTCATCGTCGGATGAAATAAGAGAAACTAGAACCTGAACATCACAGAAATAATCTTCCGGGAATAAAGGGCGCAAAGCACGGTCTATAAGCCTTGATGTAAGAATTTCATAATCATTAAGGCGAGCCTCTCTTTTAAAGAAAGATCCAGGAATTCTTCCTGCGGAAGCAAATTTTTCCTGATAATCTACTGATAATGGAAAAAATGATTGCCCTTCTTTTGGCTCTTTATTAGCTACCACAGTTGCCAAAATCATGCAGTTACCCATTCTTAAGGTAACGGCACCATCAGCCTGGCGAGCAAGTTTGCCGGTTTCTAAAACGGCGGTGCGTCCTTCACCCATGTCAACGGTGACAGACTTTTTATTGAATAATGACATTAATTAAAGTTTAAATGCCGGTAATACTCCGGCTATGAAAAGATGATATATAAAAAGAATAATTCCCAACGTTTCTAAAGGTTGGGAATATATCTTTAAACATATAAATATTTTATTTACGTAATCCTAATTTTTCAATAAGGCTTCTGTAACCTGTTAAATCATGCTTGCTAAGATAAAACAGAAGGCGCTTGCGCTTACCAACCATTTTCATCAATCCACGTTGTGAAGAGAAATCTTTTTTATTCTCTTTAAGGTGTTGAGAAATGTGGTTAATGCGCTCTGTTAGAAGAGCAATTTGGCCCTCAATTGAGCCTGTGTTCTCGGCTTTGCCACCATAAGTAGCAAAAATGTTCGATTTTTTTTCGGTCGTTAAATACGGCATTTCGTTGTTTTTTTAAAACGAGTGTTTTAATTTTCTTTATTAATTGGCTGCAAAGGTATATAAAAAAAACAAATTTCTACTGTAAAATTTTATTTATTGTACTTCAAATGTTGATGATTCCTGCAAGTTTTCCTTTTTCATAACTAATTTATATTGCCCTAAAGCCAAAGTTGCCGTTCCGGGAATCATAATTTTTGTGTTTACTGAATTAGAGTTGATTTTTCCCCAGGTTATTTTATTATTTGAAGCGCCATAAACTTCATACTGAATTATGCCGGTTGTATTTATTGTAACCGTTATCTGCCTTCCTTTTGGATATGATTTTAAAACCGAAGCAATTGATTGAGGATTTTCAGAAGCAGTAGCAGTACGGGTTATCACCTTTTCTTCCGGCGCTGCCGGAATTGCGCTTACTTTCGATTGAACTGCAACAGGTTGATAAAATTTTACTGTATTGCTAAAAACCTTACCGCCTTTGTCTATTCTTAAAATACGGAAATAATTTTCACCTTCTATATTTGGCAAATCAAAAAACATTGTAGCTGCTACAGGCATAAACTTCTTTACAGATGTAAAGTTTGAATTGTCGTTAGACCTTTCCAGAAAATATTCCTGCGCCGACTGAAAATCTTTATCCTCCCATCTGAATGTTATTCCTTTATTGCTTTTCAAATTCACGAATAGCTTTACTTCTGCTGTTGGCAGTGAAAATGGCGAAACGGCCTCTTCCTCTTTACTTTCATTTTGTAACCGGTCTAAAGCAGTTACAATATAATATTTGTACCCTTTAGATGAATCAATATATTTATTAGCTGCAGGAATTAAAGCCACAAAATTTTGCGAATTCCTTTTTACCGGAAATTCATTTGATCCATAAATAATATTTTTAAAAGTTTTATCCATTTCATTGTTCTCCTCAGAGTTCCACCATTGTAAAATATTAATTCCATTTTGCTTTAATACACTAAGGTTAAATGGTGATTTAGGTGCAATACTGTCTTTCCACGGCATAGTGGGAATTAACACCGGATCGCTAAACACGAGTTTTAATGAGTCTTTCAAGTTCATTTGGTTATTAATGATGCTTGTTGTACTGAAAATACTAACGCCTTTAATATTTTTCATATCAGAAGATAAAGCAAAGCGTATTTGTTTTGGGATTTCAGATGCATTTTTCCATCCATCATAAATTCCGGCTTTGTATGCGCCAAGGCCGATGTACATATCTCTGTTAAAAGAATTATTGTTCCACCATTTGGTAAGTAAATGGAATTCTGAACCGGGTTGATTAAAATGCCAGTAGAGTTGAGGTTCCAGATAGTCAATCCAGCCTTCACGCAGCCATTTTTTTGTATCTGAAAACAATTCTGAGAAATGTTGTTTACCTCTTGTATCCGAACCAATAAGAGGGTCTTTGCTATTTTGATAAATGCCTGTTGGAGAAATTCCAAATTTCACCCATGGCTTTAAGCGAGATATAGATTCCGAAATTTGTTTAATAAGTAAATCAACATTATTCCTTCGCCAATCGGCTTTTGATGAAAATCCTCCTTTATATTTTGCAAAATATTCATCATCGTTAAATGATGTTTCCGGATAAAAATAATCATCAAAATGAATTCCGTCAACATCATATCTTTTTACAATATCAGTTACAACTTCATTAATGTAGTTTCTCACTTCCGGCAATGCCGGATTTAGAGTGCCGGTTTTTAACAACCATTCAGGATGTTTAACAGATACATGTTGTGGTGACACAGGTAAAGAATTAGATGTTGCACGATAAGGGTTTATCCAAGCATGCAGTTCAATATTTTTTTTATGGCATTCTTTAATTATAAACTCAAGAGGATCCCAATATGGGTTTGGGGCAACTCCTTGTTTGCCTGTTAAGTCAGCCGACCACGGATCAATATTGCTGTTATACATTGCATCACACTGGCTTCTAACCTGAAAGTAAATTGTGTTGATACCAACCGAATACAGAGTATCAAGTATTTTTATAAGTGAAGCCTGTTGTTGTTGCGTTGTTAGATTTTTCTGTGGCCAATCAATGTTATAATAAGTTGTAAGCCACACTCCTCTTACATTTCGTTTTAATTGAGAAAAGCCGGAGATAAAAATATGTAAAGCAAGAAGGAGAAGAAAGGTTTTTTTCATTGATTGGAAAGATATAAAAAGAAAGGAAGCGGCACTACCGCTTCCTTAAAAAGAATTATAAAAAATAATTAAAGTTTATTTCCGTTGCTATCTAACTCCACAACTTCATATCCTAATTTTTGTAAACCCGGCAGAATTGTTTTTTTATCTCCGACTAAAACAATATTCATTTTATTAAGGTCAATATATTTTTTTGCAATTGCATCAATTTCCGGTTTTGTAATTTCATTTAAAATCTTATTTTGTTCTTTTACATAATCGGGTTTAAGGTTGTAAGTTAAAATCCTGCTTAGGAAAGCGGCTTTTTGAGATCCTGTTTCATAGTTTCTTGCATCGCTTTGGCCGATTGAATTTTGCATAAAAACAATTTCTTCAGGCTTTATTCCTTTATCAAGATAATTATTCATTTCTTTTAGAATTTCAAACACAGCACTGTCGGTTGCATTTCTGCGGATACCGCTTGAAAAAGTAAAGTTTCCTGAATATTTATCTCCAATAAAATTACTTCTTGCACCATAAGTCCAGCCTTTATCTTCCCGCAGGTTAATGTTAAGGCGGCTGTTAAATGCAGCGCCTAAATTGTAATTGGTTAGGTAAGCTTTGTAATAATCTCCTGTTGCATCATATTTTAAATCAGTTGGCATTCCTATCCTGAATTCTGTTTGAGCTGCATTTGGTATATCTACTAAATAAATTTTTGTTTTATCTACTTGAAGAGATGCAGGCAATTGTTTAAACTCGTATTTATTTTCAGGCAATTTTGTTAAGAAATTAATTTGAGGTAAAATTTCATTTTCTTTAATATCTCCAACCACAACTACTTTTGCGTCGTATGATCCAATTTTATTTTTATAATAAGAATTTACATCATCAAGTGTTATAGCAGAAACTGTTTCCTGTGTTCCTGAACCCGGCAAGCCTAGAACATTTTCTGCACCATAATTCAATTTTGCATACACGTTAGATGCTACGGTTGAACCTGAAGTCTGGCTGTTTTTGATTCCTTCAAGAACTTGTTTTTTAATTCTATCGAAATCATCCTGATTGAATTGTGGCCTTAACATTCTTTCTTCAAGAAGTGCCAGAGTTTTGTTTATGTTTTTCTTTAAACTTTGAACACTGAAAACAATTGCATCGGTAGTAGCGTAAACAGAAATGCTGCTGCCTAATTTTTCGAGTTCAAGGCTTATATCTTCGCTTGAATAATTTTTTGTGTCTTCATTCAGCATACTCGCTACTATATTGCTCAGTCCTGCTTTTGACAGATCATCTGCCTCCGACATTTTACCGCCTTTCAAATAAACAGAAACAGTAACTATTGGCAATTCCGTATTTTCAGTTCCAATAAGTTCTATTCCGTTTGAAAGAGTTTTTTTATAAACCGGCGGCACATTTACCACGGGGTTCTTGCCTTGTCCCGGAATTTGTTTTCTGTCGAAATTATCTTTTGCTTTATTATATTTTAATCCGGTGTAGCCGTAATCAGGAGCTTTGTAATTATTTATTTCAACTGTATAATTATCTTCTCCGGCTTTAAGATTTTCTTTTTCTTTTGGAAGTACGCTAACAACAAGCCTGTTTTTCCCTTTAATATATTTGTTGTAAACACGCATTACGTCTTCTTTGGTAACATTGCGGTACATTTCAAGTTCCGGTTTAATACCGTTAGGATTTCCCTGATAAGTTTGGTAAGCAGCCAGTTGGCTTACTTTTCCTGAAACACTTGCCAGACTGTTAATTGTGCGGCTTTCAAAGATTCCTTTAAAGCGTGCAATATCCTCATCGGTAACTCCTCTTTTTTCAAAAACTTTTAATGAACTGTCAACAAGTTCTTCCATTTCTTTTAGGCTTTTTCCCGGAAATGGCGTAACAGAAAATATAAATTCTCCTGCCAATTCACTTAAAGAACTGTATGCTGATGCGTTATTTGCTTTTTGAGTTTTAACCAGTGCCTGGTAAAGAACAGAATTTTTGCCACTTCCTAAAACCTGGGCCAGGCATGCAAGCGCAGCCTCATCTTTATCGAAATTAGGTACAGTAGGATAAGCAATGCGAAGCATTGGAATTCTTGCATAATTATCAGTGTAAGATACATACCTGTTTTTTTCAAGTTTTACCGGCGGCAAAACTGTAGGAGTAACTTTAGGCCCGGACGGGATAGAACCGAAATATTTTTCAACCATTTTTACAATATCTTTAGGGTTCACATCACCGCCAATTGTAATTGTTGCATTATTTGGGCCGTACCATCTCAAAAAGAAATTTTTCAAATCATTTACATCGCTTCGGTTCAAATCTTCAATGTAACCTATTGTCATCCATGAATAAGGATGCCCGTAAGGATAAAGGTTTTTAGATGTTACTTCACCAACCAGCCCGTAAGGACGATTATCATAATTCTGACCGCGTTCATTTTTAACGGTTTCTCTTTGAACTTCAAATTTTTGTTGAGTTACAGCATCAAGTAAAAAGCCCATGCGGTCTGCTTCAAGCCATATCATTTTCTCAACCTGATTGCTTGGAACTGTTTCATAATAATTAGTCCTGTCGCGGTTTGTACTGCCATTAAGAGTACCACCGGACTCAGTTATAAGTTTAAAATGCTGTTCGTCTGCAACATTATCACTACCCTGAAACATCATATGTTCAAAGAAGTGTGCAAATCCGCTTTTGCCGATTTCTTCTCTGGCAGAGCCAACATGGTAAGTAACATCCACATGAACAATAGGATCGGAATGATCTTCGTGAATAACCAGTGTTAAACCATTTGGAAGTACATATTTTTCGTAAGGAATAACAATTTCATTTCCTTTTTTTACAACTTTTTCAACAAGCTTGGCTTGCGAAAAAACTGAAGAAGCTGAAAACAACATTGATGCTGAAATGCATGCAATAAAAAGTCTTTTTGCTATCATAAAATATTTCAATTTTTAGGTTCCAAATATAAACTATAATATTTGTAGATATTTTAATTTATACAAATGGCAAGGTTTAATGGCAACCGGAAAAAAGAAATTTTAATTTCCGGTTATATATATCAGTAGTATTTTTGATTGTTTTAAACTCTTCCTTTTTGCCAAAAATTTTTTTTACAGTAACTAACGACCTCTCCTACGATCAGCGCATGATTAGGATTTGCACCTCGCTTGCAGCGGAAGGATTTGAAGTTGTACTAGTTGGAAGAAAGTTGAAAAAATCAATTCAGTTAAAGAAGCAAAATTTCTGTCAAAAACGGTTTAATGTATTTTTTGATAAAGGATTTTTGTTTTACGCTGAATTTAATATTCGTTTATTTTTCTATCTTTTGTTTAAAAAATTTGACGCTGTTTGTTCAATTGACCTTGATACAATTTTGCCGGGGATTTTGATTTCTAAAATAAAGAAGACGAAACGAATTTATGATGCCCATGAATTATTTTGTGAAATGGCAGAAATAAAGCGGCGCCCGGGAATTTACAGAATATGGAAATTTATAGAGAGTGTTACTGTGCCTCACTACCAAAATGGCTACACAGTGAATGCTTTTATTGCATCTGAATTTAAAAGAATGTACGGAGTAAATTATAGTGTTATAAGAAATATTGCGCCTTCAAATACAAGTTTGGTTAACAGTGCCAGAGAGAGTTTTATTATTTATCAGGGTGCAGTTAATGAAGGAAGATGTTTTGAAACTCTTATTCCCGCTATGCGGAAGGTTAATGTACCGCTATACATTTTTGGTGATGGAAATTTTATGAGCAAGGCCAAACAATTGGTTAAGGATTACAAACTTGAAAATAAAGTAAAGTTTTTTGGAATGACAGAACCCTCTGAATTATTAAAATTCACTTCTTCAGCAATTGCTGGCTTAACATTGTTTGAAAATAAAACAATGAATAATTATTATTCACTTGCTAACAGGTTTTTCCATTATATGCAATCGGCAACACCGCAAATTTGTATGGAATACCCTGTTTATAAAGAAATAAACGACAAATACAACATTGCATTGTTAATTCCTGAAGCAACTGAAGAGAATATTTCTAATGCAATTAATGAGATAGTTACAAACAAAAATCTTTGGAATACACTTCACCAAAATTGTAAAAAGGCATCTCAAGAATTAAATTGGCAAAATGAATCTCTAAAGCTAATTTCATTTTATAAGATATTATTTGGAAAAGAATCTTCACATAGTTTGCCATGAAATTCCCTGGCCTGTAAAACATGGAGGGCATATTGATTTGTTTTACAAAATAGAATCTCTTTTTCACGCAGGAGTAAAAATCCATTTGCATTGTTTTTATAAACAATCATCTGATTTATTTGAGTTGAAAAAATATTGCAGTTCAATAAATATATATAAACGAAGGAAATTTTCTTTTTCCTTTTTTACACCTTACATTGTTAGCAGCAGGAAAGACAAAAATTTATTTAAAAATTTGTGTAAAGATGAATATCCTATTTTGTTTGAAGGAATTCACACAACTTTTTATTTAAGAAACTTATTACGATCAAAAAGAAAAATTGCTGTAAGGCTTCATAACACAGAACATATTTATTACAAAAACTTATCAGAGAATGAAGCAGGTTTTTTAAAAAAAATTTATTTCCGATTTGAAAGTTTTCTTTTGAAAAAATATGAAAAAAAATTGCCTTCAGATGCAACGTACTTCGCTGTAAGCAAAAGAGATATTGAAAATTTTGATGTAAAAAGCATTTTGTTTCTACCTGTATTCATTGCCAATCAAAAAATACAATCACAAACAGGAACCGGGAAATTTTGTTTGTACCACGGCAATTTATCAGTGAATGAAAATGAATGTGCTGTTAAGTGGCTTGCAGAAAAGGTGTTTAGAAACAATGATGTAAAATTTGTGGTTGCAGGATTGAATCCGTCAAACAAATTAAAAAGTTATTTGAAACAATTTTCAAATGTTGAATTAATAGAAAATCCTTCCGGAGATGAAATGACCGAACTTATAAAGACCGCTCAAATTAATTTGATTTATTCATTTAATACAACGGGAGTAAAACTGAAACTTATCAATTCATTTATTTATGGACGTTTTTGTGTAGCAAACACAAATGCAGCAGAGGGATCAGGTTTGGAAGAATTTTGTAGAATAGCAAACTCCTCAACAGAATTTAAAGCGATTATTAATGAATTTATAAATGTTGAATTTTCCGAAAATGAAATTCTTCGCAGAAAAAAAATCACAGAAAAAATATATAATAACTCTGTTAATTCATCAACAATTATCAAATTGTTATTCTAGAATTATCAATCACATGCCCTGCTTCAGTTTTTATAGTTCGGGCAGGGTATTTATTTATAACCATATAATCGTGGGTAGCCATTAAAATTGTTGTGTCAAAATCTCTTGAGATATGAAACAACAATTGCATGATTTCATCGCTTGTTTCAGGATCTAAGTTTCCTGTCGGTTCATCGGCAAGAATTAGTTTAGGAGAATTTAATAAAGCTCTGGCAATGTCAATTCTTTGCTGTTCACCTCCACTTAATTCAAATGGCATTTTAAAGCCTTTTGTTTTAAGATTTACTTTATCTAGAACTTCGGCAATTCTTTCATCCATCAATTTTTCGTCTTTCCAACCTGTTGCTTTTAAAACAAATTTGAGATTTTCGTTTACATTTCTGTCAGTAAGTAATTGAAAATCCTGAAATACAACACCAAGGTTTCTTCTTAAAAAAGGGACTGTTTTCCAGGTAAGTTCACGCAAATTGTGGCCCACTACCCAGCCTGTTCCTTCAGTTAACTCAAGATCGCCATACAAAGTTTTCAGTAAACTGCTTTTCCCTGAACCGGTTTTACCAACGAGGTAAACAAATTCACCTTTGTTCAAAGAAATATTTACATTGCTTAACACAAGGCTTTTACCCTGATAAATATTTACATCTTTAAGTTCTATAATGGATTGTGACATTTTTGTAGCTTTTGGAAATTGCAAATCTAACGGTTAGCTGCCATCATTAAAAATCTATTAACATTTAGTTATAATGTATCAGTTCTCCATTATAGTTTATAACTAGTTCTATTTTATCCGAAGGTTCCACTCTTCCTATCACCTGAGCTTCGATTCCGTAAATGGCAGCCGTTTCTATAAACATATTGGCATCTTTATTATCACAATAAATTTCCATTCTGCTGCCCATATTAAAAACTTCAAACATTTCTTTTAACGAGGCAGCGCTCTCCTGTTGAATAATTTTAAATATTGGGGGTGCATTAAATAAATTATCCTTAATTATTTTTAAATTTTCAGGAAGGTATTTTAATACTTTGGTTTGCCCTCCGCCGCTGCAATGAATTATTCCATTTATTTTATAAAAATGCTTTTCAAGAACTTCTTTTATATAAGGAGCAAATGTTCTGGTAGGGCTTAATAATAATTTTCCTGCGCTAACAGATTTTCCCGGATATACCTCAATCATTTCACCGAGCGAATGCATGCCTGAGTAAACTACTTCAGGATTAAGATTGTTATCAAAACTTTCTTTAAAATGATCAAAGTAGTATTTGTTTAAAACATCATGCCTGGCGCTTGTGAGCCCATTGCTTCCTATGCCGCTATTATAATCATTTTCATAAATAGTTTGCCCAAATCCCGCAAGGCCCACTATTACATTTCCTGCTTTAATTTTCTCATTAGTAATAATTTTTTCTTTAGGCCATCTGGCAGTCATAGTGCCATTAACAGCAATTGTTCTTACAACATCTCCAACGTCTGCCGTTTCTCCTCCCATATAATGAATATTAATTCCGAACGATTTTAAATCATCAAAAAATTTTTGAGAACCGTTAATAATTGCTGATAACACTTCCCCCGGAATTAATGTTTTATTTCTGTCAATAGTGGAACTGAATAAAATGTTATCATAAACTCCACAACAAATTAAATCATCCAGATTCATAACGATTGCATCTTTAGCAATTCCTTCCCAAACTGAAATGTCATTTGTTTCTTTCCAATACAAATAAGCTAAAATGCTTTTTGTGCCGGCACCGTCAGAGTGCATAATATTTACATGGTCAGCAGACTGAGAAATATAATCGGGATAAATTTTACAAAAAGAATTTTTGTACAAGCCTTTGCCAAGATTTTTTACTGCCGAATGAACTTCTTCTTTTTGTGCAGAAACACCACGTTTATTATAAAGGCTCATAAAATATTTTTGGCAAAACTAATGGAAAGGTTTTTCAAATTACTTTTGCTTTGATGAATTTGTATAAAAATATTGATGATATTCCTGAATTTAAAAATGCTGTAATTACTATCGGCAGTTTCGATGGAGTACATCTTGGCCACGCTGAAATTCTGCGCCAGCTAAAGCAGGAAGCTGAATCAATAAACGGAGAAATGGTAGTAATTACCTTCTTTCCTCATCCAAAGCAAATAATAGGCAGTAAAGATATTTTTATGCTTAATACTCCGGCAGAAAAATATTCCTTACTTTCTGCCTACGGCATTAACCATATTGTTGAAATTCCGTTTACCCGCGACTTTGCTGATATACCGGCATTAGAATACATAAGCGAATTTTTAGTAAAGAATTTCAAACCTCACACAATTATTATTGGATATGATCATCGCTTTGGAAAAAACAGGTGTGGAGATTTCAGGATGCTTGAAATTGAATCTGTAAAATTTGATTTTGTTGTAAAAGAAATTCCAAAACACGTTTTGCAAAATATTACAATTAGCAGCACTGCAATCAGAAATGCATTACTTAAAGGAGAAGTAGAAAAGGCAAATGAGTTACTTGGATATTTTTATCCGCTATCAGGTATTGTAGTTCAAGGCGACAAAAGAGGAAGGGAAATTGGTTTTCCAACAGCGAATATTCAAGTACATGATACAAATAAACTAATTCCTGGAAAGGGAGTGTATATAGTAAAAGTTATAATTGATGAAAAAACATATAAAGGAATGCTGAACATTGGATCAAGGCCTACTTTTAATGGAAGTAACATTTCAATTGAAGTTTATATTCTTAATTTCAATGAAAGTATTTACGGTAAAAATATTAAAGTTGAATTTATAAAATGGTTAAGGCCGGAAATAAAATTTTCCGGAATAGAACAGTTAAAGCAACAACTTGAAGAAGATAAAAAAAACTTAACCGAGTATAATTTTTAAAATCATTTCTTTAAGCAGTTCATTACCTGAAACACCTGTACTGCCAACGCCGATTGCTTTTAAATTGTAATCGTTCATTAAAAGAATAATTTTTTCCACTCCTTCCCTGCCATAATTTTTGGCTATATCTTTTATCTGGCTTATTTGTTTTCCAAAAGCTATTGCTCTAAGTGAATCATTCGACAAATCTCTCAAGGAAAAAGCCGAATATGCTTTTGAGAATAAAAAGTATAAAGCAGGAATTGCGGCTTGGATTGGTGCAGCTTTAGGATTTCCTTCAAAATAGTTAAGTATAGTAAGGCATTTAGAAAGGTCCTTTTTTGTTATAGCATCAAGCAGTTCAAAAACGTTATATTCTTTGCTTATTCCAATGTACTTTTCAACATCATCTTCATCAATTTTATCTTTACCATTGAGATTAACTGAAAGTTTTTCAATTTCATTACCAATTCTTGAAAGATCATTTCCAATATGTTCTTCAAGCATTGTAATTGCTTTTGGAGTAATAAGAAATGATTTGCTTTTTACAAATGATGATATCCAATCTCCTAATTTTTCGTCATCAACTTTATTTGATAGAAAGGTTTCACTTTTAGAGATAAGAAGGTTTCCAAATTTTGTTCTTTTGTCAATTGTTTTTGATTTATGCGCAATAATTAAAATTGTAGAGTTGACAGGATTTAAAATATAACTTTCAATTTTTGGCAAATCTTTCATTTGTTGAGCTTCTTTTATAATAACGATTTGCTTTTCAGAAAAAACGGGATACCGTGAGCATGCATTAACAACATCAGCCCATTCGGCATCCTTGCCGTAAAAAACCGTAAGGTTAAATGAAGCTTCAGATTCTGAAAGAATATTGCTTTCGGCGTAGTGAACAATTTTATCAATAAAATAATCTTCTTCTCCGTGAAGGAGATAAACAGGTTTAAATTCATTTTTCCGCCAGGATGATATAACTTTCTCTGCACTCATTTTTTTAAATTGGTGCAATTTATCTTAAAAAGAGTTGTTAAACAATCCTTCATATATTCTTTGGCATAGTTTTGGAAAAGTGCAGGTCGAAAAATTAAAATCATTGCGTTAACCGCGTCATTTAAAATTAAATACTATGGCATTTGAGAACTTCCCTGAAATGGAAAAATCAACTTCAGATGTTAATAAACCTGTAACAAAAAGGAATTCCTTAGCAAGCATTTTAACAATTGTTCTTGTTATTGCGTTACTTGGAACATGGGGTTATATAATCTGGGATAAAAACAACACTAAAGAAACCATCGCCCAGAAAGACACACTTATTACAAGCACTTCAACGCAGAGAGATGAACTGCAAAAAGAACTTGCAGATGCAACTATGCGTTATGATATGCTGAAAACATCTAACTCTCAAAAAGACAGTGCTATCACTGCAAAGGACAAAGAGATACTGGAAAAACAAGATAGAATTAAAACTCTTCTTTCAAAAAGCAATGCTACTCAAAAAGAGCTTTCTCAAGCACGTGCATTAATTGCCTCTTTGAAAAATGATATTGAAAGTTTTAAAGCGCAAATAGCAGAACTTGAAGGCGCAAATCAACAATTAACGGCAGAAAAAGCTCAAGTTACTGAAGAACGTGACCGTTATTCAAGAAATTTTGATTCTGCCAGAGCAGTTATAAAAAACAAAGAGGATGTTATTGATATAGGTTCTACTTTACATGCTTCAAACTTTAATATTGTTGGCGTTAAAGAAAAATCAGGAGGGAAAGAAAAAATTACCGACAAAGCCAAAAAGGTTGATAAATTAAGAGTTTCATTTGACCTTGACGAGAATATGATTACATCATCCGGCAATAAAGAAATTTACGTTGTTATCACTTCCCCTGAAGGGCAACCAATTGCGGTGCAGTCTTTAGGTTCCGGCACCTTCAGCACTCGTGAAGGCCAGGAAAAAGTTTATACTCAAAAACTTGATGTTAACTACGAACAAAATAAAAAACAAACAGTTTCATTCGACTGGAAACAAAATGAAGATTTTGTAAACGGAAATTATAAAATTGAAGTTTACAACAACGGTTTTAAGGTTGGTGAAGCTTTCAAGCCTCTAAAGAAAGGCGGGCTTTTTAGTTAAACCAATATCCTGTGAAATTCCAACAAGGCTATCTCAAAAGATGGCCTTTTTTATTGTTTAAAAAATCGCTCTTATCGCTGCACGCCCGGTATGGATAATTCTTGTGTCGCCAGGTTTTCTACCTTCATATTGTAATGTAAGTTCAAGATTGCCGGGCAATTTTTTAATAAGGTCTAAACTCCATAAATAATTACTTCCCGGCAACAGGCCATCGAGCAAAACATAACCTACGGTTGAATTTGGTATGCCTTTAAAATTAATGTTTGTATAAATAATTTTAGCAGAAATTGTACTGTTTGAAACTACGTTATATTTAAAATCTGCCTGAACAGATTGAGTTAAGGCCCTTTCAAGAGAATCAATTGTATTTTTCTTTAAAGATAAAATATAGGAAAAGCCTGCCCTGAAAATATTTTTATGGATGTACGTTATTCGTGGTTCTAAAGAACTTTTCTCAACATAATAATTCCTGTTTACAAATTTTGGATTTGCAGTTTTTAAAATATTTTTTCCTGCACTAAGGTTAATGGTTGATGATATTTTTTTAGAAAAGGCATAACGCATACGTCCTGAAATATTACTTAAAATATGGTCTTCCAAACCGTAAGCCAGCAAATTCTTGGTTGCAGATCGGCTTTGGGTAAGTTCCAAACCCCATTTAATATTCATCCGGTTAAAAAAAATGGTATTTGAAAAATAGGAATTCAGGCTGATTATTGAAGTATCAGATATCTCCTTGGTAAATGGATTAAATAATAAATCTATGCCTGATTTCTTTTTATTTATTTGAAGTGCAGATGATGAACTTATCTTCCTTAGAAACTTTAAATATCCCGTTGAGGATTCCGAAATTATTAAAGAAGGGTCTAAATTAATTCCATAATTAAACTGCAAATAGTTTGCTTTTATATAAGAATTCCCCGGAGTAAAAATCCTGATATATTTTTTTTGGTCCTGAAATACAGCAATTTCAAATTCATTTAATTCTGCAATTCCATTGTTGTTGTAGTCAATCCACATAAATTCTCCCTGCCCTGCAGGAACTTCCAAATATCCGAATTCCCGCTTCTGTTCCTGGCCACTGCCAATTTCATATAAAAAATTTCCAACAAAAAATCCTTTAATCGCATTTAAAAAGTATTCAGTCCGTCCTGTTAATGTTGACTCAGCTTTTGAGTTGGCTATATTTAAATATTTTAATCTCCTGTATGACGCATTGATTCTAAATTGCTGGTTTTCGTTTTTTAATATCTCAGTAAAAAAATTATAATTATGACTTTCGTCTGAGTTTTTAATTATGTTGTTAATAGGAAGTTGATTCAAGCGGTAATTGTATGAAACACCGAATTTATTTTCTTTCTTTTCATTCGATAATATGAATGCCTCATAATTATAAAAGGCGGAACTCATTGGAGAAATTGAATCAGCTTTTGGATATATTATCTTATTATATTCTGAATTAAATTTAACTCCGGCACTTATGTTTTTAATTTCCGGAAAACTTTTCTTAACCTCCACATTGGGCCTAAGAAATATTCCATTTTGTTCATTATCAGAAAAATTTAATAAACTAATTAAGCCTCTGTATTGCCATGTTTTATATTTAATATTATAATTAATAAATTGTTTTATACCGCTATATCCTGTGTTTCTCCTAAAATTTGATATGTTATACGAAATATCTTTTAAGCCTAAATCAAATGATATAAAAGACTCTGAAGCCGGAATAACTTCTAAAGGCAAAC
>JAFDXB010000020.1 GCA_018268175.1 Bacteroidota bacterium
AAAACGGAGTAGTATTTTCAAATTCTCTCAGCGAAAACCTGCGTCATCCGCCAAATCCGTGTTCTTAAATTAAACCCTGATGAAGCTGATGAACGCGGAGATATTTTTTAAAATCTTCAGCGAAAATCCGCGTCATCCGCTAAATCCGTGTTCCAATATTGAACGCTGATGAGGCTGATGGTGCTAATAAAAACGGAGTAGTATTTTCAAATTCTCTCAGCGAAAACCCGCGTCATCCGCTAAATCCGTGTTCCAATATTGAACGCCGATGAAGCTGATGGTGCTAATAAAAATGGAGTAGTATTTTCAAATTCTCTCAGCGAAAACCTGCGTCATCCGCCAAATCCGTGTTCTTAAATTAAACCCTGATGAAGCTGATGAACGCGGAGATATTTTTTAAAGTCTTCAGCGAAAACCCGCGTCATCCGCTAAATCCGTGTTCCAATATTGACCGCTGATGAAGCTGATGGTGCTAATAAAAACGGAGTAGTATTTTCAAATTCTCTCAGCGACAACCCGCGTTATCCGCCAAATCCGTGTTCTTAAATTAAATCCTGATGTTGCTGATGACGCTGATGACGCTGATGAACGCGGAGATATTTTTTAGAGTCTTCAGCGAAAACCTGAGTTATACGCCAAATCCGTGTTCTTATATCTTTTTAAAACCACAAGGCTCTGATTCCTGTATTATAATTGTATCTCACGCTCATTATCCCAATTTGCTTTTACTGCAATTGTCTGATTGATACTAATAACTTTTTCCGGCTGAATTTTTCGTGCATAATTACCTGGATCCCAGACTCCATTTTTGTTGCGGTCATCTAATAACCTTATCTCATACGTGCCGGGCGGAACCATATTGTTTACATACTCTTTATTTATAACACTGCCTGAGGCAATAACCTTTTCTTTTGAAACAAGTTGTATTACCGGGTTTTCTATCGTTTTTAAATCCTCAAAACGAAGCACCACCCTTCCATATTCAGTAGTACTTTTTGCGGCGAATTTAATTGTGTCACCGGCAAGTAGTTCACCCTTTTCATCCTTATAAAAATTGTCCGGAAATATTAGCTCATATTGCATTCCCGCAACCCATTGCGGATTTAAAACAACTGCCATTGAAGTACTATCCCATAAAATTTCATTTAATGGTACTTCTTTGTTTAATGAGTCAAGTAAGACAATTTTATTTTCTGAAATATTTGAAATTTCCTTGGTAAAAGAAAGTTTAAGTGGCGCTAAAATATCCGCTTTGTTATTTTCAAGATTGGTAAAAATTTTGAATTTCGCCTCCTTCTTATACGATGGCGTTTCTATTTCGGGAATTTTAAACGCAAATATCTGAACTATTGAATCAGATGGAACTTCTACTTCAGCATCTGCAAATCCAAAAATTTCAGATGAAGAAGAAAGGTATTTATTTCCATCAACATCTTTAAGTGCATATACTGAAAATTTTCCACCGGGAAGGTTGGTAAATTTAAAATTTCCGGCACCATTAATTCTTGCTATATAATCCGGTCTTGAAGTTTGAACTGAGCTGTCTTCCGCATTTCGGTATAGTAATGCATACATTGTACTATCTGTTTTTCCGGTTTCGGCTAAAACAACTTTACCGCTTAGCGTATTTTCATCTATTGTACTGCCTGTAGAAAAAATGTAAGTAAAATTGTGATGTATATTTCCTTCATTAAAATCGGTAATTGCATTACCAAAATTTATCGTGTAAGTGGTATTGGGAAGCAAACTGTCGCGAAATTTTATATTGACAGTTTTTCTGTTATACGTTATTAATGGTTGAGTGGATAGCAAAGGCGATACAATAATATTTGTCCCCGGATCTTTTATATCAAGATATTCATCGAAGTACAACGTTATTGATTTGCCCTTAAAATTAATTGTATTTTGTGGCGGAGATGATCTTAAAAATTGAGGAGCAACAGTATCTTTGTCGCCACCTGAAATAGCACCAATCTGGCCACAGCCTGCAGACATAAATAATGTATATGCAAGTACTACTGAGGCTGTTAAAATATAAAAAAGTTTATTCATCAAAAATTATCCGGGCATTCTTGTAATATACTTTTCAATTTGTTTTATCTGATCAACAATTTGCGGAGTAGTGGGTTTAAAACTTTTTGCTTTCCGGAAATATTCTTTTGCCATTCTGTACTCACGCTTTTGCATCATAATAGAGCAAAGTTGAAGATAAGCTGCTGCATTGTTTTCCTTGTCAGGCAAGCCCGCTCTTATCGCTTCGCGGATGAGTGCTTCACCTTTGCGAAAATCACCTTTTTGAAGTGTAATCATTCCTAATTGAAGTTTACTTGGCCCTTCTGCATCCTTTGTTAAAGATCCGCCTCCTAAAGAAATTCCTTTCTTCATATTTGTCTCCGCTTCTTCAAGATTATTGTCTGCCATTGCAAGATTACCTTTAATTGTATAATACACAGATCTTACAGGTTTAAACAGTAAGCCCGGAAACATTATACCGTTAACAATATTTTTTGCTTCCTCAATATTTCCCTCTTCCATAGCACTTTGAATGAGCCTCATTGGACCAAAAAAGAAATGGCCGAACACTAAAACCGCACCAATTAAATACAAAATAAAGGCGGCCCAAAAACTTGCCTGAACGTTAACTAATACTGCTAAAGCAAGAAATACAATGCCCAATATTAATCTGTATTTTATAATCCACTTCATAATCACAAAATTTGGACGGCAAAGATAAGCAGTTGAAGCAGGAAAATGGAAGATGATAACTTATGGAATATAAATAATTGCATGATTTTAAGCTAAATCCTTAATTTTGCACCTCTTCAAAACTGGTCCCGTAGTTCAATGGATAGAATAGAAGTTTCCTAAACTTTAGATGCAAGTTCGATTCTTGCCGGGACTACATTCTTTGCATTTCTTTCTGTTTTATAATTGCATCGGTTAAAAATTAATTAATTTCCCGAAAGTTTTCTGAACCTCTGCTATAACACTTTTATATGCCCGCAGATTTTTTTAAATTATCCGGAGTTGTTGCAACCGAAATTAAAAATTTCGATTGGGGAAAAACCTCTTTAGGAACTTTTGACAATTGGCCGGAGGAACTTAAATTATATCTTAATTTAATTTTTAACAGCGCAGTGCCAATGCAAATTTTGTGGGGGCCCGATTATATTCATTTTTACAACGAGCATTATTTACAAGTTTTAAAATCAACAGGTAAAAGTTCCTTGATTGGCCTTTCAATAAAAGAAGCATTTCCCGAAGTATGGATGGACATTCACTTGCTGCTTAATTCATGTATGGCCGGAAAAGCTGTATTTGAAAAAGATTTTCCTTTCACTTTCCATAACGGCGATGAACAGATAAAAGCTTATTTCGACTTTTCATACAATCCTATCATTTGTAAAGACAATTCTGTGGGTGGGATTTTTGTAACTGTTAGCGAAACAACAAAATCTGTTCTTGCAAGCCGTGAGATAAATGAACTTAATGAGAGATTCGCTTTGGCAATAAGCGCGGCCGATCTTGGTTATTTTGAATATGATATTCCTGAAAAAAAAATATTTCTTTCCGCCCGTACACGGGAAATTTTTAGTCTGCCTCTTTCAGAGGATATTACACCTGAACAAATTCTCAACATTGTTAACGCCGATGATGTTAATACAATAAAAAATATTTTTCGCGAACTTCTAACGTCAAACAACAACCGTTTAAACCACACTTTTAAAATTAAAAGAAATAATTCGTTTGCTTTTATACGTGTATATGCTTTACGTGTTACAGAAGATGATGTTATCAAAAAATTTTCGGGAACATTACAAGACATAACCGAAGAAGAAGTAGCCAAAGAAGTTCTTTTGCAAAATGAAAAGAAATTCCATGAAATGGCAAATTCACTGGAAGAAAAAGTTTTTTCAACATCTCCTAACAGAGACCCTATTTTTATTTCAGATAAATGGAAGGAATTTTTTGGATCCCAAAATCCGAGAGAAACTTATTTTAAAAACCTTCACCCCGATGATCGCCAAAAGTATGAAGAAGCTTGGGCACAATCAATGGCTCATTCACAACCTTTCGAAATTATTTTGCGGTTAATGGATCATTCAGGGCAATACCGCTGGCAACGTGGATACACAAAACCAATTTTTGGGCAAGACGGTAATGTAGAAAAATGGATAGGAACATATAGTGATATTCATGAGAAAAAACTTAATGAAGAGTTCCTTGAATTGCAATCGCAAATATTAAATTCGATGGATGAATGCGTTTGTGTATGGCAGGAAAAAGGCGAGATAATTTATACAAATAGCGCTTTCAATTCTACATTCGGATTTAAAGCAGAGGAACTGAGAGGTAAAAATATTAACCTGCTAAACAATGGACTCAATCCTCTAAAGGAAATTGAAGAAAGCATTGACCAAAAAGGTTTCTGGAAAGGCCGTTTGATTAACAAAACCAAAAAAGGTACTGAATTTATAAGCCGTGCACATATCGGAAGTTTTTACCGCAACGGTAATAAGTTAATGTATTCTGTGCAGCAAAGTATTACCGAAGAACTTTTACGTAACCTCGAACTTTCGAGGTTTAAATACATGGTTGATAATTTTACCGACCCTGTTGTATTAATTAAACAAGATGGAAGTTTTGCTTATATAAATAATATTGCTCTTCAACAATGGGAATATTCAGCCAAGGCTGTAAGTTCCGTAACAATTTTTGATCTTTTCCCCGGTTATAATAAATCGAAATTTGATAAAGCTTTTAAAGCTGCTCAAAAATCTCATATTGCACATTTCGAGTTAAATATTGTTACTAACAAAGGCAATTCATTTCCTGTGGAATTAAGTTTGCGTGGACTAGTTCTTGATAATATTCAATACTTATTTGCTGTGATAAGAGATATTTCCGAAAGGAAACTTGCAGAATTCAGGCTGGCATTGAGTTATAAACAATTTAGGGAAATGGCCGAAACAATGCCTCAACTTGTATATACAACCGATGCAAATGGAAAATTGACATATTTTAATAAGGCTGTTATTGATTTTACGGGAGCTTCAGCACATGAACTCCGCGACAATGGCCTTTTTAAATTTGTATATTCTGAAGATTGGAAGTTGTGCAAAAAATCATGGAATGAAAGTTTAGCAACCGGGAAACCTTTTTATTCTGAAGCCAGGCTTAAATTCAATAATGGTGAATACAAATGGATGCTTAATAAAGCAAGTTGCATTAAAAATCAAAATAATGAGGTTGTTACCTGGGTAGGAACTCTTACTGATATACATGATTCTAAAATAAAATCTGAACAATTAGAAGAGAGCGTGGAAATGAGTATTGCTGAACTTATTAAAGTAAATGCCAAACTAACTCAATCCAACTCTGAGCTTGAGCAATTTGCTTACGTTGCAAGCCATGATCTTCAGGAGCCGCTTAGAAAGATAAAAACCTTTACCAGCATGCTTTCTGAAACTGCCGGAAATTTAACAGACACCGAAAAAGTTTACCTCGATAAAATTATTTCCTCATCAAACAGAATGTCTTCTCTCATAAAAGATGTTTTAGATTTTGCAAAACTGTCAAAAGGTGACGTTGAATTTTTAGATGTTGATTTAAACCTTGTTTTAGAAAACGTAAAACAGGATCTTGAATTACAAATTCAAAATAAAGATGTAAACATTGTTTCGGCCAATTTGCCAATTTTAAAAGCGATTCCAATTCAAATGAATCAGTTGTTGTTTAATCTTATAAGTAATTCAATAAAATTCGGCAAAGCCGGAGAAAAAGTTACTGTTGATATATCGGTTCGAAATTTAAACAAAGATGAAATTTTAAAACTGCCTGTAATGAGTAACAATCGCTTTTTTGAAATAACAATTAAAGATAACGGCATAGGCTTCGAGCAAACTTATTCTGATAAAATATTTAATATTTTTCAGCGGCTTAATACCAGGTCGTTCGCCGGAACCGGCATCGGGCTAGCGCTTTGCAGGCGAATTGTAATTTACCATGGAGGATATATTTATGCAAAATCAGAACCCCAGAATGGTGCGGAATTCCATGTTATCCTGCCGTACAGGCAGAAAAGCAGATAGACTTTTTTTATTTGTTTACACCGGAGAGCATTCCAGAATAGTTTCAATTGCCTTATTTAAATCATTAATATTTGTGGGTTTTGTAATGAATTTGCTGGCTCCATTTTCCAATGCAAAATCCATATCTTCTTTTGCAGAAGAAGTTGTTAGTACCACAACAGGAATATGCTTTAAATTATCCCTCGACTTTATCTGAATCAGAATATCTCGCCCATGAACTTTTGGTAAGTTAAAATCAAGGATGATAATTTCAGGTAAAATACTACAGTTAGTTAAATATGGATAAACTAGATCCCCTTCCATTAAGACTTCCATTTCATATACAACGGAATTGTCGTTCAAAGCACCTTCAAGCAATTCAATGTCATCAATATCATCTTCAACCAATAAAATCTTCAGAGGATTTTGCATAGCTTACAAATTTATGAAATTAAATCCACCCACACCGAAAAGATTTATTAAGACTCCAGCTTTTCACTTAGTTCTAACCATTTAATTTCCTTTTCTTCAATTTCAGAAATTATATCTCCAATCCTATCTGTTATGGCTTTCAGATCTTCATATTGTATTTCTGAACTCAATTTATTCTCCAGTGTTAATTTTTCTGAATTTAGTTCAGAAATGCGTTTTTCTATTTCATCAAGTTCTTTTTGCTCTTTATAAGAAATTTTCTTCTGAGGTTTTAATTGTTCTGTTTTTATTTTCTTCTCAATAGGTTCAGATGCGGTATTTGCGATGCTTTCGCGATATAGTGAATAATTTCCCGGAAAGTCTTTAATAACTCCGTTTCCTTCAAAGGCAAAAAGATGATCAACTAACCGGTCCATAAAATAACGGTCGTGGCTAACAATTAAAATACAACCCGGAAAGTCGAGTAAAAATTCTTCAAGAGTTCTTAAAGTCTGAAGGTCTAGGTCGTTTGTTGGTTCATCAAGAACAAGGAAATTCGGATTTTTAAAAAGTATGCTCATTAAATGCAGCCTTCTTTTTTCTCCTCCGCTCAGTTTACTTAAAAGCGTAAACTGCTGTTCGGCTGTAAAGCCGAATTTTTCCATAAACTGCCCTGCAGAAATTTTGCTGCCGTCGGCAAGCGGAAAAAATTCAGCCATGCTTTTTACATATTCAATTGCTCTTTTGTCTTCCTTATATTGTAAACCTTCCTGGCTGAAATGACCGAACACAACAGTTTCACCGTGATTTATTTTACCACTGTCCGGTTCTTCAATTTGCAATGCAATTTTTAAGAATGTTGATTTACCAACGCCATTTTTGCCAACAACTCCAATTCTTTCTCCTCTTTTAAAAGTATAGTCAAATCCTTTAAGAATAATATTTTCGCCAAAAGATTTATTCACTTTTTTCATCTCTAATATCTTACCGCCAAGCCTGCTCATTTTCATTTGCAGATTTACTTCAGCAACTTCCTTTTGAGATTTTACCCGGTTTTCAATTTCTGTAAAAGCATCTTGCCGGCTTTTACTTTTTGTTGTTCTTGCTTTAGGTTGCTTTCGCATCCACTCGAGTTCTTTCCTGAAAATATTTTTGTCTTTTTGCAATTCACTTTGTTGCACTTCATGCCGGAGGCTCTTTTGCTCCAGGAAATAATCATAATTTCCTTTGTACACATAAACCTTTTCATCTTCTATTTCTACAATTTCATTGCAAACTGCATCTAAAAAATAGCGGTCGTGTGTTACCAACAAAATTGTCATTTTTGAAGATGCAAGGTAACCTTCAAGCCATTCAATCATTTCCACATCAAGGTGGTTTGTAGGCTCATCCAAAATTAATAAGCACTTGCCTTCATTAAGTTGCGCTTCCATTAATGCCTGCGCTAAAGCAACACGCTTTTTCTGTCCGCCGCTTAATACATTAACCGGGTCATTTAACTTATGAATTTTTAACTTTCCTAATACTTGTTTTAAATCACTTTCAAAATTCCATGCATTTAATTCATCAAGTTTTGAAATAAGGTTCGGAAGTTCATCAACATGTTCAGTTTCATTTTCTAAAAACTGTTCATATTTTTTTACCGTATTAACTACAGGGTGGTCAAGCCGCAGTATGTTATCCCAAATACTTTTTTGCTCCTCAAATGAATTATCCTGCTGCAGCATAACAGTTTTAACTTCTTTGTTTACCCAAACTGTGCCACTGTCGGGCGTATCGAGTCCTGCAATTATTTTCATTAAGGTACTTTTACCGGAGCCATTTCGTGCTACAAGCGCAATTTTATCTCCCTCCTCAATGTTTAATGTTATGTTTTTAAATAGTGTTCGAACACCAAAAGATTTGGTAATATTTTCAACGGCGGCATAATGCATTCTGCAAAGATACTCATG
>JAFDXB010000210.1 GCA_018268175.1 Bacteroidota bacterium
AGTATGTTTATAATGGTGCAAATGGTGATTGCGCCATAATCCTTTCATCCACTTAAATGGCGGGGCCCAGGCATGAATAGCATAATGAATTGATCCGTATAGAAGATATCCTAACATGAATCCGGGAAAAAAAGAAAATGCGAGGTTTTTTAAAGGCAGATAAAATAAAAAGAAAAAGCAGGACGCTATAAGAACGCTTGGCACCGCAGGCATAAATAAACGCTCTTTATCGCGGGGAAATTCATGGTGGTTGCCATGCATTATGTAATTTATTTTTTTTCCTCTTTCAGAAGTTGGATGGCTGTGAAATACAAATCTGTGCAAAATATATTCTGTAAAACTCCAAAAAAACATCCCTCCAAGGAATAATAAAATTATATAAACAGTGCTTACATCCAGCTTTGCTGATGAATAGTAAAGCATAAATACTATCACAGGCAAATATATTCCCCAAATAACAAGTGGATGTGTTTTGGTTAAGTATTCCAAATATTGATTTCGAAAAAGCTGGGCACTTCCTTTATTATGGATCTTTTGAAATTCCATTGTCACATTTTAGTGCAAATATACAAAATGAGTTTTGTCGTACTGTCTTGTTAAATTTGCACCTTAATTGATATTATGAAATTAGTTACATATTTAAAGCACGATCATGCTCAACTTGCAATTTTAGTTAATGGTTTATTATACGATGTTGATTCTTTGCATCCTGACCTTCCGGTAAGCATGTCGATGTTTTTAAATTATTGGGAAGATGTATTTCCGCTTGCCAAAGCAGCTGAGAAAAGAATTATTGAAGGAGGTATTCGCAATTTAAGCGGCACTCCTTTCAATGAAGTTTCTTTGCTGGCGCCTGTTCCTCATCCCACGAGCTGCAGAGATGGATATGCATTCAGGCAACACGTAGCGGCAGCTCGCAGAAACAGAAAAGTTGAAATGATTCCGGAGTTTGATCAATACCCAATATTTTATTTTACTAATCATAACAGTATCCAGGGCCCCGGAGATGTGTATTGTATGCCTGACCATTTTCAGAAACTTGACTTTGAACTTGAGGCTGCAATTGTAATAAATCAACCCGGAAGAAATATTAAAGCTGAAAATGCTGATGCCTATATAGCAGGTTTAATGATTATGAATGATTTGAGTGCCAGAACTCTTCAAATGGAAGAAATGAAGTTAAATCTCGGCCCCGCCAAAGGAAAAGATTTCGCTACTGCTATAGGGCCAATGTTGGTTACGCTTGATGAACTTGAACAGTATGAAATTCCATGTAAACAGGGCCACACCGGCAAAACATGGAATATGAAAATGACCTGTAAAGTAAATGGTATAGAAGTAAGTTCAGGGAATTTGGGCGACATGGACTGGACCTTTGCCGAAATAATTGAACGTTGCAGTTATGGAGTGAATCTTTTGCCGGGAGATGTTATTGGCAGCGGCACAGTTGGAACAGGTTGTTTTCTGGAATTAAATGGAACCGGAAAATTTAATGACCCAAATTATCAGGAACAATGGTTAAAAGAGGGCGATAAAATTGAAATGGAGATTACTGGTTTGGGTATTTTAGAAAATAATATAGTTAAAGAGGATAGCGATTTTTCATTGCTTGAAATAAAAAAAATGTAAAAAAATGAAGCTGGACTTACGAACATTATCAACTGTTGAAATACAGAATTATCTGCAGCATGCAATTGCACCGAGGCCAGTTTGTTTTGCCTCAACAATTGATAAGGAACATAATGTAAATTTAAGTCCGTTTAGTTTTTTCAATATGTTTTCGAGCAATCCTCCTGTTGTAATTTTTTCGCCTGCAAGGCGAGTAAGAAATAACACCACAAAACATACCCTTGAAAACCTAAAGCAGGTGCCGGAGGTTGTGATAAATATTGTGGATTATAATATGGTGCAGCAGGTTTCTCTGGCAAGTTGCGAATATCCAAAGGAAATAAATGAATTTATTAAAGCGGGCTTTACAGCCGAAGATTCAACTTTAATTCGTCCACCGATGGTTAAGGAAAGCAAAGTAAAGCTTGAATGCCTGGTGAAAGAAATCAAGCCTTTGGGAACGGAAGGAGGAGCCGGGAATTTAGTAATCTGCGAAGTAATTTTCATGCATATTGATGACAGTATTTTAGATGAGAATAACAAGATAGATCAAACTAAACTTCATCATATTGCAAGGCTTGGAGGTGATTGGTATGCAAAAATTGACAGCAGTAATTTGTTTAAAGTACCCAAACCAAACACACAATTGGGAATCGGCATTGATGCTTTACCATCGGCTATAAAAAACAGCAAACACTTATCAGGTAACGATTTGGGCATGCTCGCAAATATTCATGTTATGCCTGAAAATAAATTTGAAAATTTACCACAGAATATAAAATCCGCTATTGCTGATTGTAATTTTAATGAAGAAAGCATCCACAAACTTGCAAAAAATCTGCTGCAAAAAAACAAAATTGAAGCAGCGTGGCAGGTATTGTTAAGTAGTGGATAGATAGAAAGTTTTGGAGATGGAAAACTGAACGCAGGTGCTGCGAATTAGTTTGAATTAAGGTATGGCTTTATATTCTGCCTTTCAAACTAGATTTGGTTTTTATAATATTTATATACCCCAAAAATTCCCCTTATGAGGTATATGAAATATCAACTTATAGGTATATTTTAGCTTTTTATAATTTATAACCTCTATCCTGCCATTATTAAGCCCATCAGTGTATGCCAACCTATTAAATTATAGAGGAACTGACACTTTAGCTGTATTAGCCAAATATGAAGCATTGCAAATCAAACCAGAGAAATATATAGATTATCAGAATAAAAAAGCC
>JAFDXB010000211.1 GCA_018268175.1 Bacteroidota bacterium
ACCGGAGCTGAAGATAAAATTCTTGAAATAGAAAATCGGATTTATAATGATCTATTAAATTCTTTACAGGATTATCTTTTGTCAATGCAACTTAACGGTAACATAATGGCAATTCTCGACTGCCTTGTTTGCTTCGCAGAAAATGCCATGAGTTATAAATACAAAAAACCGGAAATGCACGATGGTGGCGAGTTACAACTTGAAGCAAGCCGGCATCCTGTTATTGAAAGGAACCTTCCTGAAGGTGAAAGTTATATTAGCAATGATATTTTTTTAGATCCTGCTTCGCAACAGATAATAATTTTAACCGGGCCTAACATGAGCGGTAAAAGTGCAATACTAAGGCAAACCGCTCTTATAACTTTAATGGCACACATGGGAAGTTTTGTGCCTGCTGATAAAGCAAAAATTCCTGTTACTGATAAAATATTTACCAGAGTAGGCGCATCTGATAATTTATCCGGCGGTGAAAGTACGTTCATGGTTGAAATGAATGAAACTGCAAGTATTATCAATAACCTTACATCAGCAAGTTTAATTATACTTGATGAGATTGGTAGAGGAACTTCAACTTACGACGGAATATCAATTGCCTGGAGCATTGCCGAGTTCCTACACAACTCTCAATTTACTCCTAAAACACTTTTTGCTACTCATTATCACGAATTGAATGAGCTTGAAAATAAGTTTGATAAAATAAAAAATTACCACGTTACAAATAAAGAACAGGGCAACAAAATTATTTTCCTGCGTAAGCTCGCCCCCGGCGGAAGTACACATAGTTTTGGTATTCATGTTGCACGTATGGCAGGAATGCCGCCTGAACTTATAAACAGAGCAAATGAAATTCTCTTTGAACTGGAAAAGAAAAATAAAAGTTCTGAAACAGGTGGTGTAAATAAAATTAAAAATTCTTTAAAAAGTTTAAGGCCGCCGGAAGTTCAACTAAGTATTTTTGATGAGCATTCAGCAGTGTTTACAGACATCAGAAGTATTCTTGAAAATACAGACATCAACAGATTAACTCCTGTTGAAGCGCTTTTAAAACTTCAGGAAATAAAAAATAAAATACATTAAATTTCTGTGTTTTTAAGATTCATAAATATTGCTCTTTTACTTTTAACAGCAGCCGCATCAAAAGCACAAACCTGCACAACGTTAGGGCAAACACCAAATACTGCCTTTCCGGTATGCGGCACCTCCGTTTTTACACAAAGTACTGTTCCATTGTGTGCAGACAGAGATGTTCCTTCTCCATGCCCTCGTGGACCATATGAAGCACGAAACCCTTTCTGGTACAAGTTTACATGCTACGGTTCCGGCTCACTGGCATTTACAATTACACCATTAGCAGCAAACGAAGATTATGACTGGCAATTATTTGATATAACCGGGCGAAATGCAAATGAAGTATTCACCAATTCTTCATTATTAGTTGCTTCAAACTGGTCGGCAGAATTTGGAGCAACCGGCGCTTCTTCATCGGGCAGTGATTTAATTTTATGTGATGGACCCGGCGTACCCCTATTCACCGCAATGCCAACTTTGATAGCTGGCCATGATTATCTTCTTTTGATAAGTCACTTTACGAACACCCAAAGCGGATATAACCTTTCTTTTGGTGGTGGTTCCGCAATAATAACCGATCCTCTCGACCCTCACCTTAAAGATGCAGTAACAAATTGTAACGGTAAAGAAGTTACAATAACCCTAAACAAACAAATGAAATGTTCTTCTCTTGCTGCAGATGGTTCAGATTTTAAACTTAACACCACACTCGCAACAATTGTAAGTGCCGTTAGCACTGAATGTACAACAGGGTTTGAAACCGAAACAGTTACACTTACATTCAGCAATCCCCTTCCGCCGGGCAATTACACTGTTTCTTCAAAAAAAGGAAGAGACGGAAATACTTTGCTTGACCTTTGTGAAAAGGGAATTCCTGAAAATGAAGCAGTGCCGATAACTATTGTAGCAATTGTTCCAACACTTATGGACAGTTTGGTAAAACCCACATGCGCACCTGGTAAACTTGTTCTTGTTTTTTCAAAATCAATAGCCTGTTCATCAATTGATGCTAGTGGATCAGACTTTAGAATTACGGGAAGTTATTCACCAACAATTTTATCTGCAACAGCAAATTGTGAAAATGGATTTACCAAAATAATTACTGTTAATCTTTCGCAGCCAATGTTTACCGGTGGAAGTTTCCGCATTGAACTTGTTGGTAATCTTACTGATGAATGCGGAGGTGTTACTCCTCTTACTTTTTTACCGTTTACGTTAAAAGATACTGTATCAGCAGATTTTAATTACAACATAAAACAAGGTTGCCAGCTTGATACTGTAAACTATTCGCATAATGGAGCCCATGGTGTTAATCAATGGCAATGGACTTTTGATACAGACAGATTAAGCAGTATCAGAAATCCTGAAATCTATTACAGTATCCCGGGAATTAAAAGCACTTCATTATCAGTTACAAATGGCTTCTGCACTGCTTCGGTAACAAAACAACTTGTTATTGCCGATAGGGCAAATGCAGATTTTGAAGTTGCCGAATTTGTTTGTCCCAATGAAAA
>JAFDXB010000212.1 GCA_018268175.1 Bacteroidota bacterium
CAAATCTTGATAAGCTCAAAATCAAAGAACTTAATAATTTACAAACACAAGCTGCCGACCTTATTTCAAATAATGATAACCTTGTAATTCTTGCTCCAACCGGCTCCGGAAAAACAATTGCATTTTTATTGCCGCTGCTGAAATCTGTTGATTTACATAATACAAAATACACTCAATCGCTAATTCTCGTCCCAACCCGTGAACTTGCTCTCCAAATTGAAAATGTTCTTCGTCAACTGCAAACCGGTTTTAAAATTACATGCTGCTATGGTGGCCATAAAAGGGAAATTGAAGAAAATAATTTAATTGAACCTCCTGCAATTTTAATTGCAACTCCCGGACGATTAAACGATCACCTTCGTAGAAAAAATGCTGATATCTCAAAAATCAGTTTTCTTGTTATTGATGAATTTGATAAAATGCTAGAACTGGGTTTTCGTGAAGAACTTGAAACAATTACAAACCAAATTCCTGCCTCAAACTTAAAAAGAATTCTTACATCGGCAACATCAGATGAAATTCCGGAATTTTTAAACATGCATGATGTTCGAACATTGAATTTATTATCTGAAGAAAACAAAGATAAAATCTCAATCAGAATAATTGCATCAGATCAAAAAGATAAACTTGAGTCTTTGTTTGAATTGCTTTGCTTTACAGGAAATACAAGTTCAATTGTATTTTGTAATCACCGCGAATCTGTGGAAAGGATTTCAAATTTTTTACGCGATAAATCGCTGATGAATGTTTTTTATCATGGCGGTATGGAGCAGCGCGACCGCGAAGTGGCGTTATGCAAATTTAGAAATGGTTCTTCTGATATTTTAATAACAACTGATTTAGCAAGCCGTGGCCTCGACATTAGTAACATAAGAAATATTATTCATTACCACATACCGCAAGATGAAGCCACGTTTACTCACAGAAATGGCCGTACGGCAAGAATGCATAATACCGGCATTGTTTACCTGATATTATCTGAAGATGAAAAAGTTCCGGATTATATTGAAAACGCTGAAGATTTTAAATTGCCACAAACATTATCTATTCCTGAAAAACCTAAATGGATAACTTTATTTATAGATGCCGGTAAAAAAGATAAAATAAATAAAATAGACATAGTTGGATTTTTGTCGAATAAAGCAAACCTTAAAAAAGATGATATCGGCCTTATTGAAGTAAAGGATTATTTTTCATTCGCTGCAATCAGGAAATCTAAGGCCACACACGCTTTGGAAGCAGTAAAAAATGAAAAGATGAAGAATAAAAAAATAAGAATTTCAGCAGCTAAGTAGGACTGTTTTTATTTTCTTCTACAAACTTTATTATTATTTCATTGAATTTTATTTCTTCATCAAATAAAAATTTATGTTTTATTGGAAGAACATAAACAGGATAATCCTTTAATTCATTTTTATATTTTTCTAATCTTACACCATCTTTTTCAGTTGTTAATATAAACTTTTCTTTTCCACCGAGCTTCTCAAATCCGTTTATAATTTCTTTAAGGTCGTCTGATCTGAAAATATGATGATCGGGAAATGATATCATATCAAAAGAATGATAGTTATTACCAAGAAAATTTTTTAAAGGCCCCGGGTTTGCAATGCCACAAATTAAAAGTATATCTGCTTCCGCAGGAATTTGAAATTCCTCTCCTGTAAACAAATGACTTGGTTTTGAATAAGCAATTGTTGTGAAAAAAAGTTTTTGTTTTTCAAGAAGATTTAATTGTTTTTTTATTTTGTTTTTTTCCTCAACCGACAGGTTTGGCGGGCACTTAGTTACAACAATAATTTCAGCTCTTTTGGCACTTGATTTTACATCACGCAAACCTCCCACCGGAATTAAAAAATCATGAACATAAAGATCGTTGTATTGTGTAAGTAAAATATTTAGCCCTGCCCTAACACGCCTGTGTTGAAAAGCATCATCAAGAATTATAACTTCAGTTTCGGGCCTGGCATGTAATATTTGCGGAATAGCAACCAGGCGCTCTTCTCCTACTGCTACCGTAATATCAGGGAATTTTTGATGAAACTGCATTGGTTCATCACCAATATCTAAAGCAGTGGTATTTTCTCCGGCAATAGCAAAACCTTTTGTCTTTCGCTTGTAGCCACGACTTAAGGTTGCAGTATTAAATCTGTTTTTTAATAAACCTACAAGATATTCTGTCATAGGACTTTTGCCCGTTCCGCCTACGGCGAGATTACCAACACATATCAAAGGAAAATTGAACCCGGCCGACTTCCAAATTTTTTTATCAAACAACCAGTTTCGCACACTTATAAATATTGAATAAATAAACGAAAGCGGTAACAATAAAAATCTAAAACTTTTAAGCAAAATTTTTCATTTAATGTTGTTCATTCATAAAGAATGAAAAAATTGTTGTACCATAATTTCTTTCAGACCTGTAGCCTTTAAACTTCTTATAATCATTTCGGGGCGTGTGTTCAAGTACAAATATGCCTGATGAAGTAAGCATTTCTTTTTCCATTATCTGCAAGGGTAATTCATCAATTGTACCCAAAGCATATGGAGGCCCGGCAAAAATAAAATCATATTTTTCTGTGCATGTTTCAATAAATTTAAAAACTTCTGATCTGATAAGTTTTAAATTTTTTATCTGAAGTTCTGCGGCTGTTGATTTGATGAAATTATACATTGCTTTATCCATCTCAACAACGGTTAAGTCCACCACTCCCCTGCTTGCAAGTTCGTAAGAAATAGCTCCTGTTCCTCCAAACAAATCAAGAGATTTTACATTTTCAAAATCAAGGTTATTGTTAAGAATATTAAATAAACCTTCCTTTGCAATATCTGTTGTAGGCCTTGTAAATGGCATATTTGGAGGAGGATTTATCCTTCTTCCTTTATGTATTCCGCTTATGATACGCATTTTACTAAATGTGTAAGATTCCTGAAAAAATGAAGATTGTCTGCATCGCAATCAAAATCAAGAAGGACATCTTTATCAGGCGTTGAAAAATTTATGTTCCTGAAGTATTTTTCCATTTCTTCAAACAAATTTGAATCTTTATCAACCATGCCTTTTATAATAACATCAATTTCCAATGGCGATACTTCATAATTTTTGCATACCCAAAGCATAAAATAACTTACATCAGCCGGAGTTTTGTAATTAAAATGCTTTATAAATTTAAAACCGGAATCTGTCATCAGAATAATTTTAAAATAATAATTCTGAAAAATTACAGTCATGCCTTTTACAGCTTCTTCAATTTGTGAAGATGAACTATGTGCAAATTTTACTGTTGGTATAAATTGCTCAATTTTATTTTTAATTTCCGGAGCAACCCGGTAAATGTTAACGGCATTTGCAGTGTGCGGAAAACTTAATTTAATGGTATCAGAAAAGGATTTATTATTTTTTGAGCCAAAAAAAAGGTCAAGCATCTTTTCTTTATCTTTTAAAAATTCATCAGCATCGGGAATAATTAAAGATTCCTTTTGATCGAGAAAAATGCTAAGCCGTTCTCTGTTATAAATATTTTCTGAAAAAATAGTTTCAAGCCTTGAAGCAATTTCAGTATCATCGCTGTTTTTAAAATCAAAAATTTTCACTCCTTTTATTGCCATAGCATCTTTATTATAGTATGCAATTGAAAGGCCGCTATCAGAAATTTCCACTATAGTGGATAAATGTGAGTAATCTTTGATTTTATCAGTTTTATTATATGAAATTTTCATCCTTGTTTTTCTTTATAAAATTCTACTGCAACAGCCCCATTAAAATTAATTATTGGTGCGTTAGGCTTTTTGATATTTATTTTAACTGAAGTAATATTATCATCAATTGAAAAAATATCGTTTGTAATTTTCATTGCTAATGTTTCAAGTAATTTTTCAGGGCGCTCCATATTTTCCTTTACTTTTTCATAAACAGATACATAATTAATTGTATCAGAAAGTGAGGAGATGAATTTTTTTTCTTTAAATGAAACGTAAACATTTATTTCAAAAACATTTCCGGTAACTGCTTCTTCATCATGAATGCCATGTTTGCCGTAAAACCTTAAATTTTGAAGTTGAATATTCATCATTAGAATAAGCCTTTTTCACTAAGAAATCTTTCAGCATCCAAAGCGGCCATGCACCCCGACCCTGCAGCGGTAACAGCTTGCCTGTATATCATATCCTGCACATCGCCTGCTGCGAAAACGCCTTCCACATTAGTTTTGGTGCATCCGGGTTGAGTTTTTATATATCCGGATTCATCCATGTCGAGCCAGCCTTTAAAAATTGAACTGTTAGGTGTATGGCCTATTGCCACAAAAAATGCACTTACAGGAATTGTTGAAAGTTCATTTGTTTTATTGTTTTTTATTATCACCTGTTCCACTTTGTGTTCACCGCAAACCTCTTCAGTTTCACTGTTCCAGTAAATCTGAATATTTTTCGTATCTAAAACTCTTTGTTGCATTATTTTGCTTGCTCTCATTTCATCACGCCTGACAATCATGTGTACTTTACTGCAAATTTTTGAAAGATAAAGAGCTTCTTCTGCTGCAGTATCTCCTGCCCCCACAATTGCAACTTCCATATTTTTAAAAAAGAATCCATCGCAAACAGCGCAGGCACTAACGCCATGGCCATTCAGGCGTTGCTCACCTTTAATTCCCAGCCATTTGGCTGAAGCACCTGTTGCAATAATAACTGAGTCTGCTTCAACCCATTTTTCCTCGTCAATTTCCACTCTTAACGGATGTTTTGTAAAATCAACATTTGTTGCCAAACCATACCTTATATCTGTTCCCATTCTTAATGCCTGCTTTTCAAAGTGTATCATCATTTCCGGCCCTTGAATTCCATCGGGGTAACCCGGATAATTTTCAACATCGGTTGTAATTGTAAGTTGCCCGCCGGGCTGAATTCCCTGATATAGCGTGGGTTTTAAATTAGCACGGGAAGCATAAATTGCTGCTGTATATCCTGCCGGCCCCGAGCCGATAATTAAACATGTAAATTTTTCCTTTATTTCTTGCATTTTAATTTTTTTATTGTGCTACTGCGGTTACAAAAGTAGCAGCATATCCTGAAAAATTCCCCAAAGCTCCATTGCTTATATTTCCAATAACAGTATTTGGCTGCGAAAACGGATTACCTATACTTTGATATGCAAATTCCCAAGTACTCCAAAATCGGAAAGTTGACCTGTCAATATTGCAAAATTTTAATGTTACAGTATCGCCACGGTAAAAATAGTTATCATCTCTGTTGGGTGGGTCATTTCTGTTTATGCCTGGGGGCAGAATTATAGTATAGGTGGTACCATCAATTACCTGATCATCAGCAACGGAATTTTCTCCGGGATAAAAAGGCCCGCCATTCACGCTCGTAAAGTATCGCACATAATTGCCAAGGCCCGGTGGGTCTGTGGCCTTTAGATACATAACCCGTTTATTTGTATCCGGATTATCAGGGGCACGTTCAAACCATATTGAATCAGGGGAAGTTTCTATTGATGGAATTTTAACCTGTGAATTATACATTTTTCCTTCATCGGTAATTTCCAAAAAGTAATTTGTATTTAGTTCTCCAACAAAGTTTGTTGAAGAATCTACAGTATAATAATACCCTTCAATTCCAGGTGCAATTGAAATTGAGTATTCATTTAATTTATGACGTGCATTTCCATCAGAAATATAAACATCAGCATCATGCACAAATGAATTTAAAAGTAGCTGCGGACTAAGCGTTTGATAATAAGAAAAACTTTTTGTTAGAATAACCATCGGAGGTTTACCATTCTCAATTTCAGCGTTCACCACCAGCAATGGATCAGCATCATTTAATTTAAAATCAATATTTTTTTCGCAAGCGGAAAGAAAAATTGCCAGAATACCAATAAGCCTGAGCGTCATTCTGCAAATTTAAGTTTATAACAATGAAAAAAAGCTGCCTGAATACAGACAGCCTTAAAATTGAATTTCCCAGTTTCAATTTTAGTTAAAATTATTTATCAATACAATTCCTAAATAATGCCAAATGCAATTATAATAGATTATAAATTCATTATAAGCTTCATAATCCAAAGAGATTATTTATATATCAAAATTCATTGTATATCAAATATTAACCTATACCATTCTGACGGTATTTTTAAACAAAAAAGCCATCTTTAAAGATGGCTTTTAACAATTTTAAAATTTGATATATTATCCCAAATATGCTTTAAGAGTGCCACTATACCTAGCTTTTTGAAGTCTTTTTATAGCTCTCTCTTTAATTTGACGTATGCGTTCTTTTGTAAGATCATACTTTTGGCCAATTTGCTCAATGGTAACACCATTTTCGCCATCGAGGCCGAAATATGCATTTACAATTTCCGCTTCGCGAGGGCTAAGAGATTTTAATACACGGCGGATTTCATTACGCAAAGAGTCGTGCATTACATCTTCATCAGTTTCATCACCACCTTTTAAAAGGTCGCCCATTGCTACATCTTCAGCTTCATGCACAGGAGCGTCGAGAGAGGTGTGTCGAGTGTTACTTTGGAAAATATTGTTTATTTCAGTTTCGCTCATTTCCAGCAATTCAGCAAGTTCTTCGGTAGAAGGTTCACGCTCATGTTCTTGTTCAAATGCCATGTAAGCTTTGTTAGCTTTATTATATGTGCCAATTTTATTTTGCGGAAGCCTTACCAAACGGCCTTGTTCTGCCAATGCCTGAAGAATTGACTGACGGATCCACCAAACAGCATAAGAAATAAATTTAAAACCTTTTGTTTCATCAAATCTTTGAGCAGCCTTAATAAGGCCAAGGTTGCCTTCATTAATAAGGTCGCTTAAGGATAAGCCCTGATGTTGATATTGCTTAGCTACTGATACAACAAAACGTAAGTTAGCCTGAACTAATTTGTCCAAAGCTCTCTGGTCGCCCATTTTAATTTTCTGGGCTAAAATTGTCTCCTCTTCAGGAGTAATCATTGATATTTTTGAGATTTCCTGCAGATATTTTTCTACCGCTTGTGAATCTCTGTTGGTGATCTGGGTTGCGATCTTTAATTGCCTCATGGAAGTGTTAATTACTTAATATTTAAATAGACAGTTTAACCGGGGAAAACGTTGCAAATAATAAAACTGACTTATATGAAATAGTTTGCAAAGTTACAAATGTTTTTTGCATTTCATAATTTATTGAGCAGAAATATAGTGTTTTCCCGGTTTATTTTATGTCATCAAAAATTAATCCCTATTTTATATGTAATAATTATTTGATGAGTTTTAACAGAAATTCATTATTTAAGTCTGTCTTTTATGTCTAAGTTATATTTGCGAGCATAGTCTTTAGCAATATCATAACCTGCATCAGCATGCCTTATAACACCTAAACCGGGGTCGTTACGCAAAACTCTTGATAGTCTTTTTGCTGCTTTGTCGGAACCGTCTGCAACTATTACCATACCGGCATGAATACTAAATCCCATACCAACTCCACCGCCGTGGTGAAGGCTCACCCATGAAGCGCCTCCTGCAGTATTTGTAAGTGCATTAAGCACAGGCCAGTCTGCAACTGCATCTGATCCATCGAGCATTGCCTCAGTTTCCCTGTTGGGGCTTGCCACAGATCCTGTATCCAAATGATCTCTTCCAATTACAATTGGAGCTTTTACCTTGCCGGTTCTCACCAATTCATTAAAAGCAAGGCCTGCTTTTTCGCGGTCGCCCTGCCCTATCCAGCAAATCCGTGCAGGTAATCCCTGAAATGAAATTTTTTCACGAGCCATTTTTATCCATCTGATCATTCCTTTATTTTCAGGAAATAGTTCCATCATTACATCATCAGTTACTTTAATGTCTTCGGGGTCGCCGCTTAGAGCTGCCCATCTAAAAGGGCCTTTCCCTTCGCAAAATAACGGGCGAATATAGGCCGGAACAAAACCGGGGAAATCAAAAGCCTTTTTTGCTTCACTTTCCGGCAATCCCATTTTTAAAGATTGTTCATACGCCCTTGCCCTTATATTATTGCCGTAATCAAAAGTTATGGCTCCCATTTTCTGCAACGCTAACATAAGGTCAACATGCATTTTCATAGTTTCATAACTCAAATCAATATATTGTTCCGGATCACTTTCCCGAAGTTCATTCGCCTCTTTAATTGTAAGATTATTCGGAATATATCCTATTAATGGATCATGAGCAGATGTTTGATCAGTTAAAGTGTCTGGAACGATTTTCCTTTCAACCAACCGGTTGAGAAGGCGTACAGCATTACATAGAATACCAATACTTTTTGCCACACCTTTATTTTTATATTCAATTGCGGCATCTATTGCTTTATCAATATCTGTAAATTTTTCATCAAGATATTTGGTTTCAATTCTTTTATCAATTCTCCATTCTTCAACTTCGGCTACGAGGGCTACACCTTCATTCATTGTAATTGCAAGCGGCTGGGCACCCCCCATTCCACCTAAACCAGCCGTAACATTTAAGGTCCCTTTTAGTGAGCCATTGAATTTTTGTTGCGCAATTGCTCCATAAGTTTCATAGGTTCCCTGAACAATTCCCTGGCTGCCGATGTAAATCCATGAGCCGGCAGTCATTTGCCCATACATTATTAATCCCTTCTTTTCAAGTTCATCAAAATGTTTCCAATTTGCCCAGTTAGGCACAAGTTGCGAGTTGGAAATTAAGACTCTTGGAGCATCTTCATGTGTTTTTAGAATCGCAACAGGCTTACCACTTTGAATTAAAAGTGATTCATCATTTTCCAGGTCTTTTAATGCTTTTATTATCAAATCAAGAGACTCAATACTTCGTGCTGCTTTACCTCTGCCACCGTAAACTATGAGGTCTTCCGGCCTTTCGGCAACATCAGGGTCAAGATTGTTTAAAAGCATACGCAATGCTGCTTCCTGAATCCATCCTTTACATGAAATTTCAGTGCCGGTTGGTGTTTTATATTTTTTAAAATCGTAAGTGGCAGTGCTCATTTTTTTCTAATTGAATTTAAAGTTATTTTGTAAAAAGGAAATCGCCTTCAGCATGTCATCATGTAATATTCTGTCAGAATCATTAAATGAAACATATTCTCTGAAGTTTAAGTACACTTCTTCAAGAAAAGGAGAAGTTTTTAAAGGCCTTCTAAAATCGAGTGCCTGTGCAGCATTTAGTAATTCAATTGCCAGAACTTTTTCCAGATTATCAACAATGCGCTTACATTTTGTTGCTGCATTAGCTCCCATACTTACATGGTCTTCCTGATTATTCGATGAGGGAATTGAGTCAACACTTGCAGGGGTGCACAATTGTTTATTTTCACTCACTATACCTGCGGCTGTATATTGAGGAATCATAAATCCTGAATTTAAACCCGGGCTTGAAACCAAAAACGGAGGAAGGTCGCGTAAGCCGCTTATTAACTGGTAGGTTCTTCTTTCGCTAATTGAAGAAAGTTCGCTTAATGCTATTGAAAGAAAATCTAAACCCAACGCCAACGGTTGTCCATGAAAGTTACCACCGCTGATAATCAATTCTTGTTCGGGAAAAATGTTAGGATTATCAGTAACGGAATTTATTTCAGTAAAAAATATAGCTTTTACATATTGAATTGTATCGTATGAAGCTCCGTGTACCTGCGGAATACAACGGAATGAATAAGGATCCTGAACTTGTTTTTTCTTTGAAGAAATTATTTCACTTCCGGAAAGTAAACGGCGCAACTCAGCTGCAACAAGCAGTTGGCCTTGATGTGGCCTTACTTTATGAATATTTTCATTGAGAGGATCAGGAACACAATCGTATGCATCAAAACTTAATGCAGAAATTATATTTGCCCATTTAAAAAGCCGTTCTGCTTTTTGCAAAATATAAATTCCATAAGCCGACATAAACTGGGTTCCGTTTATTAAAGCAAGTCCTTCTTTACTTTGTAAAGAAATAGGCTCCCAGTTAAAACGGTTTAATATTTCTCCGGAATCGTATTCTTTGCTCTCAAAACTAACTTTTCCTTCACCAAGAAGCGGAAGGCATAAATGACTTAACGGCGCCAAATCGCCGGAGGCACCCAAAGAACCCTGTGTATAAATAACCGGATAAACTTTGTTATTGTGCATAGCAATCAGGCGTTCCACCGTTTTTAACTGCACTCCGGAATTACCATATGAAAGAGATTTTACTTTTAATGCAAGCATCAATTTTACAATCTCATCAGGAACTCTTTCCCCTAATCCGCATGCATGCGATTTAATTAAATTTGATTGAAGAGTTTCCAGGCTTTCATTGTCAATCCTCACATTTTGCAAAAATCCAAATCCTGTATTTATTCCATAAATAAGATCATTTGATGATGTCATTTTTTGGTCGAGGTACTTACGGCAATTTTCAATTTTGCTTTTTAAGGAGGAGGAGATATTTAAAATATCAAAATTTTTAAGATCTTCTATATCTGTTGAAATTTCAGAAAGAAGGAGTTCTTTATTACTCATTTTTCAAAAATACATAAACCTTATGATTTCAATAAGCGGTCTATTTTTTAAACATAAAATACACTGCACCTAATAATAATATGAAACTAACAAGATAACGCCAATGGAATGGTTCTTTTAGATAAAAAATTGCAAACAATGAGAAGACAACAAGAGTTATCACTTCCTGTGTCATTTTAAGTTGAAAGCCTGAAAATCCGCTCTGGAAGCCAATCCTGTTAGCAGGAACCATCAGCATATATTCAAATAAAGCAATAAACCAGCTTATAAATACCACCTTCCACAAAGGAACACTTGTATGCCGAAGATGGCCATACCATGCAATAGTCATGAAAACATTTGATGCAATAAGCAATAAAACTGTTTTCAGCATTTGCTTAGTTTAAATTGCGGAAATCAACAGGTACAAGTTTACTAACGCCTGCTTCCTGCATTGTAACTCCATATATAACATCAACAGCGCTCATAGTTTGTTTATTATGAGTTACAATTATAAACTGCGAATTTTCGCTGAATTGTTTTATCATATTTGTAAACTTGCCAACGTTTGCATCATCCAGCGGTGCATCTACTTCATCTAAAATACAGAACGGCGCCGGTTTTATAAGATAAATTGCAAAAAGCAAAGCTGTGGCGGTAAGGGTTTTTTCTCCACCGCTTAATTGTCCGATACTGCTCGGCCTTTTGCCCTTTGGTTTGGCAATAATATCAATTCCTGTTTCAGCAAGATTATCCGGATCAACAAGAATCATATCGGCTGTATCTTCCTCAGTAAACAATGCCTTAAAAACTTTTTGGAAGTTCTCCCTTGTTTTATTGAAAGTATCTAAGAACTGCTGATTTGCGGTTGCTTCTACTTCCTGAATAGTTTGCATAAGACTATCTTTTGCAGTAACAAGATCTGTTTTTTGCTCAAGAATAAACTCATACCTTTTCTTCATTTCGGTAAATGCTTCAATTGCAGTAGGGTTCACTTCACCGATATTTTCAAGCCTCTTCTTCATTTTATCACTGCGTTCACGCAGTTCATCAACTGAGGTTTCTGAAGTTCGGGGTTCATCCATTATTTCTTCAAGGTGAACCCTGAATTCTACGCTAAGCCTTTCTTTCATTCCGGCAAGCTGCAATTTTAAATCGTTAAGCTTGTCTTTTATTTCCGTAAGAATTTGATCTGTTATCTCCTTGTTTTTATGCTTTTGCCGAAGATCATTTTCTTTAGCATTCAAAGCATTCCTTAAATTATAATATTCCTGATCGCTTTCATTCAACCGTTTTTCTTCGGTTTGTTTTGTATGAAGTTCTTTTAAAAGACTTTCTTGCAAATCTGAAAGAGTTTCAGAAAGTGATGAAATATTTGTTATTGCTTCTTCATACTGTTGCGTACTTCTTTCAATTTGAGCAACAAGGTCATTTATCTGATTGGTTTTAAAATTCAATTCCTGCTTAAGAGATGCTACCCTACTCTGTTGGCGTGTAAACTGAAGATTTGAATCATTATAATCAAGAGACGACCTGTTGTATTCCTGTTCAGCATTTGAATATTCAATCTCAACTATCTGAACTTTTTCCGTTAATTCTGCTACCGCAGAATTGATGTTGCCGAGATCAATTCTTGTTTTTTCAATAGCATCTTTTGAAGCCGAAAGTTGGTTGTGAAGTTCAGAAAGCCTTTTTTCAGAAGATAAATTCTGATTTTGAAGTGATTCTATTCTGTTATCAACAGCAAATGCCTGGTTGTTTAAATGATTTATTTCCTGCTGAGTTTTTTTAATAAGATCTTCTTTGAGGCTGTTATTATACATTAAAACCTCGTTATGCTTATCCTGAATATTTTTTTTAATGTCGTTAACTACTGCATCTAACGAAGAGATTTCTTTTTGAAGCTTCTCCATGTTCTTTGCACGGCCAATTTTTTTTCCTTCAAAAATTCCTACGCTTCCACCCGTAATTGAATATTTGCGTTTTACAAATTTTCCTGATTTTTCAAGAATTATTGCATTTCCGGATTTTTCAATTGCGGATTCATTTTCTGCAATAAATACATTTCCCAGTAAATGAGAAGCAAGAGATTTGTATTGTGAATCAGTTTCAATTACATCAAGAGCGGGTATTGTGCCGTCCGGGGTTTCATAAGATGTAGTATCATGAAATTTGTCAAGTAAAAAGAAGTTGGCTTTCCCTTTTTTATTTTCATCGAGAAGATGAACAGCTTTTAACCCTTCTGCTATATTTTCAACTACATAGTAATTAAGGTAAGGTTCTAATACATTTTCAACTGCGGCGCGGTATTCTTCTTTTACGTAAATAATATCTGAAAGAACCGGTGATTTATGGTTCCAGTTTAAATTTTTATGAAGGAACTTTACACTTTCAGGATAACCTTCCATAGAATCAACCATGCTCTTTATTAGTGCATGCTCATTCTTTTTAGAATCAAGCTTTCGTGATTCATCGGCAAAATTGTTTCTTAGCACCTCAAGTTCATGCTGGGTTTTTAAAATCTGCTGTTTAGTTAAATCATGCTCCTGCTGAATTTTCAAAAGTAATTCCTGCTTTTCCTTTAATTCCTCAGATTTCGATATTTTTTCTTTTTCAAGATTTTCAAGCTGAAGGCTTCTTTGATTTTTCTCTTCCTCAAGATGCTGTATTGATCGCTGCAAGTTTTGAATTGATGTATCTGCAACTGCTATTTTCTTTTCAGCATCAAATTGATTGCGCTGCACATTTGCATTTTCCCTTCGTAAAACATCAACTGATTGTCTCTTTTCATCGTATGTTTTTCTTTTCTCCTCTAAAATTAATTTTAACGACTTTAATTTTTCATCAAGTCCCGAAGTTTTTAATTCCTCTTCTTTTACTTGTTGAGAGGTGAATTCAATACTTTCTTTTAGAGCTTTAAGTTGCTCATCAGACTTATTTATAAATTCATAAAGCCCGGCCTTTCTTTCTTCAAGATGTTGAAGTTTTTGTGAAGAAAGGTTTTTTTCATTCTCCTTTTTGCGAACACTGTCAAGAAGAATATTAAAGGATTGTTGCAATTGCTGAAGTGCTTTTTCTTTTTCGATGAAAGAAACTTTTTCTTCTTCTACAATTGCTTCATGTTTAGCAATATCAGCTTCAAGTTCAATTTTTTTATCTGTTTCTTCTTTTTGTTTATCGTTTAAATCTTTATAAGTAAGGTTAAAACCATGCAATGAAGCTTTTGCCAGTTCTATGCTAACTTCTCTATAATCCTTTTTTATTTCAAAATATTTTTCAGCTTTTTTTGCCTGATTTTCCAGAGTTTTGAGCTGATTGTTTATTTCAAATAAAAGGTCTTCAATCCGTGCAAGGTCTTGTTGTGTTGCATCAAGTTTTAACTTGGCTTCCTTTTTCCTTGTTTTATAAATTGTAATTCCTGCTGCTTGTTCAAGCATACGGCGGCGGCTGTTTTCTTTATCTTTAATAATATCATCCACCATACCCAGCTCAATAATAGCATAGCTGTCTGTGCTTACGCCGGTATCCATAAAAAGGTTGTGAATGTCTTTAAGACGGCAGGCAACATCATTTAAGCGATATTCACTTTCACCGCTTTTAAAATATTTACGTGTAATTGTAACAGTGCTAAACTCAGTTGGCAGAAGTTTTTTGGTGTTTTCAAAAGTAAGGCTTACTTCAGCAAGGCCGCTAGCATTACGCGATTTACTACCGTTGAAAATAAGGCTTTCAAGGTTTTCGCTTCGCAGATTGCTGATTTTATGTTCACCAATCACCCATCTGATACTGTCAATAATGTTTGACTTGCCACATCCATTTGGTCCGATTACACCGGTTATCCCTTCATCAAAGTTTAAAATTGTTTTATCGGCAAAACTTTTAAATCCTTTGATCTCTAAACTCTTTAATCTCACAAAAATTTAATTTTCTATCCTTACACTTAATTAATTACAGGCCTTTTGTTTTAAGTTTATCGTACTCAGCAGCTTTTTTGGCATCGCCTTTTGCATTGTAGATATCAACAAGATTTGAAAGAATATTAACTCTTGTTGCTTTTTGAGATGTTTTTAATGATTCCTGAGAATCAAAATATTTTAATGCAGCTAAAGCGTAAGGAATTGATTCATCCATCAGTTTGTTAGCTTTATCTTTAAGGTCTTTCTTCTCTTTTATATCAGCAGGCTTTGTTCCTCTAACATCATCAGCTTTTGAAAAAGCATCTGAGGCTGCATTATATAAATGATTTGCCATTAAAACAGTAGCATCAATTCCTTTGTCATTTTGAATTGCAATTTTTAAAACTTCTGTAAGGCGGTTTTTAACTGCTTCAGCATTAGCTATTTTTTCATCATTTACATAAACAGCATTGTACATGTCAATTGCATAGTTATAAGCAAGAGGAAAATTTGAGGGGTCGTTTTTCAGCATCTCGTCATATTTGGCATACAATGCTTGCTTGCCACCCGATTTTTCCAACTGACGTAATGCAAAATCATTTAAGTAATTATTTGAAGGATAGTATTTTGATGCTTTACTAAGAATTGTATTCAGCGAGGCTGTGTCTCCTGTTTTTTCATAATAAGCTGCAAGGGTTTCATAAACTGCTTCATATTGTTTACCATAGATGTTGGCATCAGAAATTTTACGATAATAATTTGCAGCTTCAACATCTTTTTTTGCAAGTGTGGCAGCCAAACCCATATTCATAAGAAGAGCTGTATCAACAATTGGCAATTTTGTTTGTTCGTAGGTGTAGCCTTTTTTTTGAATATAATTCTCTACATCATAGCTTTTTGAAAACGAATTAAATGATTCTTCATACAATTTATCATTAAAAAACTGAACGCCAAGATCATAGAAGCCGCCATATAAATCCAAATAAGATAAATATGCTTCAAGTTTCATTCTTATGTCTTTTGGATCTAACTCCTGATTTTGAAGAAAAGCCTCATAAGCCTCCACTTTTAAATCGTACCTTTCTTTTGCAGAAAGAGATTTATCAGCCGAAAGACTGTTATATATCCTTCCTTTAAAATATAAATTTTCCGGCTCTTTCGCCTTTGCCGGATCAGACATTATTTTATCAATTAAAATTTTTGCTCCTTTATAATCAGCCTTTTCCATCAATGAATTTATTTTTTCAAGTGATTGGCTAAAGCCACTTAGAGAAAAACAAACAATAAATAAAAAAATAATACTGGATCTCATACCTTTTGATTTTTTTTTAAGTGTGTAAAGATATTATTTTTTGACGGCAATGCTTTTTATATTTGAAGTTAATTAACCAATTTTGATATCTCCGGCAACCATACAACAGATACAAAGCCGCATTGACATAGTTGATGTTGTGGGAAATTTTGTGCGATTGCGCAAACGTGGAGGCAACTATCTTGGCCTGTGCCCATTTCATAATGAAAAAACTCCATCTTTTACTGTTTCTCCTACAAAGGAAATTTATAAATGCTTCGGTTGCGGAAAAAGCGGCAACTCCATCAGTTTTATTATGGAGCATGAAAAGTATAGTTATGTAGAGGCACTTAAATGGCTCGCTCACCGCTATAATATTGAGATTGAGGAAACTGATGTAAATCCGGAACAAAAGCAAAGGTTATTACTGCACGAATCGCTTTTTGCAATAAATAATTTTGCTAAGAATTATTTTTCAGATCAGCTTTTTAATACTGAAGAAGGAAATGATGTTGCATTAAGTTATTTAAAGCACCGTGGTTTTAGGGAAGAAATTATCAAAAAATTTAATATTGGGTTTAATCCTTCAGAAAATTCTGCATTTGCAAATGCAGCAATTAAAGCTCAGTATTCAAAGGAAAACCTTGTTTCGGCCGGCCTTATTGCCGAAAGAAATGGTAAAATATACGACAGCTACCGCGGAAGGATTATTTTTCCAATTCATAACCAGAGCGGGAAAATATTGGGTTTTGGCGCAAGGCTGATAGGAAAAAATGATAAAGCTCCAAAGTATATTAATACCCCTGAAAATGAAATTTATGTAAAAGGAAAGATTTTATACGGTATTTATTTTGCTCGCCAGGCAATTGATAAAGCAGATGAATGCTTACTTGTTGAAGGCTACACAGATGTTATAAGCTTACATCAGTCAGGAATTGAAAATGTAGTTGCCAGCGGAGGTACTGCATTAACTCCTGATCAGCTTAGGCTGATTAAAAAATTTACAAACAACCTTACAATAATTTACGATGGAGATAGTGCAGGTATAAAAGCTGCTTTGCGTGGCCTTGATTTGGCCCTTGAAGAAGGTTTAGACGTAAAACTGTTATTAATTCCTGATAATGAAGACCCGGACAGTTATGTAAATAAAGTTGGGGCTGCAAAATTTTCGGATTTTATAAAGGAAAATAAAAAAGATTTTGTCCTGTTTCAACTTGAGGTGATGCTGCAAGAGGCAGGCAATGATATTTCAAAAAAATCTGCTGTCGTTAATCATATTGCAGCCACGCTGGCCAAACTCAACAAGGTTGAAGATTTTATAAAAAGACAAGATTATGTAAGGAAAATTAGCCAGACTCTGAATATAGAAGAAGAAGGGTTAAATGATCTTGTCAATAAATTATTAAGGGAAAAAGTAAATAAAGTTCTTCCGCCTGTCGGCGAGAAATTATTTAGCGGTGAGCCATCGGCTGTGCCGGAAGTTGAAGAAGAAGTTGCTATTAGCGAATCCGACAAATTTGAATTTGCAGTATTGCGGGCATTAATTGAATTTGGATTAAAGGAATGGGAAGGTGAGACAGTGGCGGATCATATTTTTAAAGAAATTGAGGATAATGAATTAGAATTTGGAAATGAAAATAATCTGAAGGTTTATAATTTATATCGTGAGTGGTATTTGAACGGAAGCAAACCTGATGCATCCGGTTTTCTTTATTATGATGACAGGGAAATTTCATCTCATGTTGTTCAGATTTTGGATTTACAGGTTGAGATAAGTCCGAACTGGAAGGATCATTATGATGGAAAAATATTCACGAGGGAAGATTTATATAAGGAAGAGGTAAGATATGCCTTAATTTATTTGAAGCTAAGGAAAGTTAAATCCTTAATCCGGGTAAATCAGCAAGAGATGCAGAAGGCTGAAACGGAGGAGCAAATAATAATTTTAAAAACACATCAGCTTTTAAAGGTTTTGGAGATTGAATTAACCGCAGAATTAGGCGGAGTAATTTTTAAGTGAAGAAACAACAATTTTTCAGGTTGTCGGACATTCAAACGGATATGAGAAATCTTTAAATAATAGATTTGTATCGCTCCTATGGAGCTTGGATGAATTTAAAATTTTGTACCTATTAATATTTCGCTCTACAGAGCTTGAATGAACTTTATAACTTTGTACCTATTAATATTTCGCTCCTCCGGAGCTTAACACAAAAAAATAGTAGTTTATACCTGATTTTAAGTTAGGTACCCCATTTCAATACCGAAACTTACTTATGCTTTTTGATAAGCCATTGCGTTTTCTGCGTCTATTAAAACCTCTTCTTTTGAAAATCTTACTGCAAGCCAGATACTATCCAAAATTATCTCCTCTGCAATTTCATAACCTAAATCTGTAATAACTTCCCATTTATAATCACGGCTTAATTCACTCTTTATTTTTGATGCCGGTTTTGGATATGCTACCCAAAAAGTAGCTTCATCATTTAGAGCGGGAATAACTTCATCTATAACTAAGGCAAGTTGTTTCACGCTGAAAGCGAATAAAAGCGCAAAATCTATTTTTTTTATTTTTAATAACGGTGTAACGCTTTTTGAATAAGTAATTTTTGAAAACGGCCTTTCAATTGCGGAGGGCAAACCTTGTATTAAAATGTTTTTTTCTTCTGATAACTTTAATTTTTCTAATACTGTAGGTAGTGCCATTAATTGTAATTTTCGTTAAAAAATGTGCTAATAAGGCACAAAATTACAAAAAAAACCGCAAAAATTAGCGGTTTTTCTTAAAATGTAATGTTAACCATACCCCGTAGTTATTTCTTAATTGGTTTATAATACTTCATCGCCTCCGGCATAAATTTTTCTAATTCGGCAATTCTGTTTTCATCTGAAGGGTGAGTTGACAGAAATTCCGGAGGTTTGCTGCCACCTTCAGAGGCTTTTGCCATACGTTTCCAAAATGGTATTGCTTCTTGTGGATTATATCCCGCCATTGCGGCGAAAATTAAACCGTAATGGTCAGCTTCATATTCCTGATTACGAGAATTGGGAAGCAACACTAACGTTTGAGCACCCGGAGCAAAAACACTGTTAAAAATATTATTTGCTTTTTGGTTATTAGAAGTGAAAATATTTCCTGCTATTTCAAGGCCCTGCGCCAGAGCTACCTGACTCATTCTTTCATTTCCGTGCTGGGCAACGGCATGTGTAATTTCGTGGCCTAACACAATTGCAAGAGCAGCTTCATTTTGCGTAACATTTAAAAGGCCGGTATAAACCACAACCTTTCCACCCGGCATACACCAAGCATTAATTTCAGGATTGTCAACAAGATTGAACTGCCAGTCGTATCCTTCTAAAGCTTTAGATGCACCTTTACTTTTGTAATAAGCAGTTATAGCATTTGCAATACGAGTACCTACTCTTTTTACCATTTCAGCATCACGATTATTAGTTGAGCTAACAACTTTATTTTGACTTAAAAAAGATTGATACTGTGAAACTGCTTCAGCTTGTAAAGTAGATTCCGGAAACAGTGCAAGTTGTTTTCTACCTGTAATTGCATTTCTGCTGCAAGCAATTAGGAAAATTGTAAATGCCAGGAACGCTAAAAACTTTTTCATTTCGCTTTTTTTCAATTCTTTGCAAGAGATATACCAGAATTAAAATGAATCGTGCTTTCTTTCTTTTCTTCTATCGCGAGATTTAAAAATAGGCATCCTGCTTTCAACCCCGCGAATAAGCCTGCCTATATTTTTTTGGTGAGTAATTACAACTAAAATGGCAACTAGCAAAGCAAAGCCGCGATATAAAATTTCACCTTCATTCCATATCCATAAAACTGAAACAGGAAGCATTATTGAAGCCAGAATAGAACTCAGAGAAACATATCTTGTAAGATAAAGCACAAGTAAAAAAACTGCAACACAACTAATTGCAATTGCGGGTTGAAGTGCTATAACAAGCCCAAATAATGTTGCTACACCTTTACCACCTTTAAACCCGGCAAATATTGGAAATATATGCCCAAGTACTGATGCGATTCCCAAACAAATCATTAAGTTAATTCGCGCAACTTCATGTTCTACATAATATGGAAGAAACGTAAAAAGAAGAGCGGCGGCAACTCCTTTAAGAATATCACCAACCATCACAATTGTTCCATATTTAGGGCCTAACACTCTAAAAGTATTTGTTGCTCCCATATTTCCACTTCCGTAATCACGAATGTCTATACCAAAAAATTTGCGGCTAACTAATAATGCAGTAGGAATTGAACCAAGTAAATATGCAATTACAACAAGAGCGAATTCTTCCATGTTAAGGCTAAGTTTGGATAACGAAAGTACTCAATTTTTAAAATTATACCTGTTAAACTTTCTTAGCTTTTACAGATATCCAATTTCCTTTGAGCATATAATCTATTTCTTTGAAGTTGTAAAATTCAAGAATTTGAAAAATTTCATTCTTATCCTCAATAAGCATTCCGCTTAAAATTATAATTGCATTTTGATTACAACTTTTTGAAATTGATTCTATATTTTGTTTAATAATATTAAGATTAATATTTGCAAGCACAATATCATAGTTCCCGTTGGGAAAGGAGTTTACAAGATTAGTTACAATATCATTGCATCCATTAATTTCAAAATTTTCAATTGAGTTTTCAATACACCATGGATCATTGTCAACTGCTAAAATATTTGATGCGCCAAGTTGCTTTGCATGAATTGCAAGAATTCCTGTACCGCAACCGAAATCAACAACACTTTTATTTTGAAATGTAAGTTCAGACATTTGTAATATCATCATAAAAGTTGTTTCATGATGGCCGGTTCCAAAACTCATTTTCGGAGTTATAATTATTTCAAAATCGGCTGTTTTACTTTCATGAAAAGAGGCACGTATAAAACAATAGTTCCGGCCGTTCTTATCAATCATAACAGGGTTAAAATTCCTTTCCCATTCTTCATTCCAGTTTTTTTGAGCAACATTCTTTGTTGAAAAAGGGATTTTTAATTCTGTTATTTTATTACGAAATGTCTCTGTGAAATCTGCCGAAAGGGAGTATGCAATTAACTCATTATCCCTTTCTTCAAATCCGGTAATTGTTTCTTCTGAAAGAAATGCGATTATCATTTCCTTTATTTGTTCAGAATTAGTGTGGAAGATTATTTTTACGTAATCCATATTAAAAAAATGGCTGCATTTCTGCAGCCTTAAATTTTATTGATTATTATCCGGTTTTTGTTCTTGTTTTTCAGGTTGCCTTTCAGGTTTTGGAATTAAAACCTTTCTGCTTAATTTGAATTTACCTGTTTTAGGGTCAATGTCAAGTAGTTTAACTTTTACCATCTCTCCTTCTTTAAAAATACCGTTCATATTTTCAAGTCTTTTCCAGCTTATTTCGCTGATGTGAAGGAGGCCTTCCTTTTTGGGCAGGAATTCAATAAAAGCACCGAAATCTTTTATGCTTTTTACTTTTCCTTCATAAGTTTTTCCAACTTCAGGCACAGCCACAAGGCCTTTTACCCACTCCAAAGCACGTTGAAGGCTTTCTTTATCTTTTGAGAAGAAACTAACTTCACCTCCTGCTTCAACTTCCTCAATATTTATGGTTGCACCTGTTTCCCTTTGAATTTCCTGAATTACTTTACCACCCGGGCCAATTACTGCTCCAATAAATTCTTTGTCAATCATAATTTTTTCCATTCGTGGAGCGTGAGGTTTAACATCCTCTCTTGCGGCAGTAACTGTATTTTCCATTGCGGAAAG
>JAFDXB010000213.1 GCA_018268175.1 Bacteroidota bacterium
TGAATAAAGTCGCCGTAGCCAAATTTTTTAACCCAATCGGGAATTTTGGCAGGCATAATATGAGTATGAATATCAATTTTCATCAGGCAAATATAATGTTGAATGCTATAATTTGATTTCATCCGATAAGCAGGTATCGAACGATTATATGACTCCTTAGCAGTCAGAAAAAAAACTTCAACATCATATTGTTATAAATAATCCATCCCATTCGGGGTGATTAAAGAAGCCGGTACAAATAAAATATTCATAAATGAAATTCCAACCGACGTAGGTGGTATCAAACAATTATCATAATAACATAATTGATTTCAACCAATACCTTGTGTATCGCATATTTATAATTTCAAAACAATTAAAACGCCTCAATTCCTTATGCCCGGCGGGGCGATACAAAATATATTTAATACAAAATTCGGAATCGTTTAATGTTTAGGCGCCCCGGGCCTGCTCATTGTCTCACCACATTTATCACATGTGGTTCTGTCTTTTGAACTATAAAACCCTTCCATCACCGGAGGTAATTGTGTAACAATATCAGAAACATTCAGCTTTTCTTCATAAAGCTTATTGCCGCACTTTTCACAATACCATAAAAAACCGTCCTTTTCATCTTCCCTTATTTTTTCAATTACGAGGCCAACTGTATTAGGTCCGCGCTGAGGCGAATGAGGAGTTCTGGGAGGCAAAAGAAAAATATCGCCTTCATTAATATTTATATCCCGAGGTTTACCATCCTCAATAATTTTTAAAACAATATCACCCTCAACCTGATAATACAACTCTTCACTTTCATTATAATGATAATCCTTCCTGGAATTTGGCCCTCCTACCACCATAACTATAAAATTTTCTGCTTGCTTATAGATACACTGATTTCCAACCGGCGGTTTTAAGAGTTCACGGTTTTCATTTATCCATTTTTTTAAATTAAAAGGAGATAATATCGCCATACATTAAGATTTAGAATAGAAATTTACACCTAATTTTTTAATTACCTTTATCACCATGCAATTTGATATTCCCTTTCACTTAGAAAATTATATAGGAGGAAATTTTATTGGTCCGCTTAGCGGAAATTTTATAGAAAATATAAATCCTGCAACGGGAAAGGCATACACTAATATCCCCAACAGCAATGAAAAAGATATTAATGTTGCAGTAGCAGCCGCCAAAAGAATTTTTCCTGAATGGAGTAATTCCGGCCCGCAACAAAAATTTAAAGTTTTAAACCGAATTGCGGATATTATAGAAGAAAATTTGGATGATCTCGCTTTAGCGGAAACAAATGATAACGGCAAACCATTATGGCTAAGTAAAAAAGTTGATATTAAAAGAGCAGCTGATAACTTCCGTTTTTTTGCAACAGGCATAATGCACTTTGCATCTGAGAGCCACAACACTCCACAAACAATAAATTTCACAAAACGTTTCCCCATAGGCGTTGTTGGTTGCATTTCTCCATGGAACCTTCCTCTCTATTTATTTACATGGAAGATAGCTCCTGCCCTTGCTGCAGGAAATTGCGTGATTGCAAAGCCTTCGGAGGTTACTCCGGTAACTGCATTTTTATTAGGCAGAATTGCAAAAGAAGCCGGATTGCCGGACGGTGTTTTAAATATAGTCCATGGTGATGGTGCAAACTGCGGCGAAGCAATTGTTAAGCATAAAGAAATTAAAGCAATATCTTTTACAGGTAGCACACGTGCAGGCAAACACATAGCATCAGTAGCGGCGCCAATGTTTAAAAAACTGTCTCTTGAACTTGGTGGGAAAAATCCAAATATTATTTTTGCAGATTGCGATTGGGAAAAGATGATGAAAACAACTCTGCAATCATCTTTCAGCAATCAGGGACAAATTTGTTTGTGCGGAAGCAGAATTATTATTGAGGATTCTGTTTATGAAAAGTTCAAAACAGAATTTGTTGAAAAGGCCACCGCACTTACTGTTGGCGACCCATTAGATGAAAAAAGCAAACTTGGTGCTGTTGTAAGTAAAAATCATTTTGATAAAATTTTATCTTGCATTGAAACTGCAAAACAGGAAGGAGGAAAAATATTATGTGGAGGATCAGCAATAAAATTGGATGGCAGATGCGAAGAAGGATATTTTATACAGCCCACAATTATTGAAGGCCTCGGCCCCAATTGTAAAACAAACATGGAAGAAATTTTTGGGCCGGTGGTAACACTTCAAAAATTTTCAGATGTTGAAAATGCAATAGCTCTTGCAAACGAATGTAATTATGGTTTATCCGCAACAATATGGACGTCGGATATTTCAAAGGCATTAAGAGTGGCTGATGAAACCGAAGCCGGAATTATTTGGGTAAACACATGGCTAAACCGCGATTTACGCACGCCTTTCGGCGGAATTAAAAACAGTGGAGTTGGGCGTGAAGGCGGCTGGGAGGCATTGAAATTTTTTACAGAACAAAAAAATATTTGTATAGATTATTAAATGAAAGAAATTATTCACACTAAATCTGCTGCCGCGCCTTTAGGTGCATATCCGCATGCACGAAAAGCCGGAAACCTTTTATTTCTTTCGGGCATAGGCCCGCGAAATGCAGATGATAATTCAATACCGGGATTAAAACTTGATGCAACCGGAAACATACTTTTCTACGATTTTGAAGCTGAGTGCCATTCAGTCTTTAAAAACGTAAAAGCCGTACTGGAAGCGGCAGGCAGCAATTGGCAAAATATAATAGATGTAACAGTTTTTCTTACTAACATGAAAAAAGATTTCCCTCTTTATAATAAAATTTATGCTGAATATTTTAAAGATGTTCAAGCATGCCGAACTACAGTTGAAGTAAAATCTCTTCCTACACCAATATCTATTGAATTAAAAGTAATTGCAACAATATAAAAAATGGAATTTAAAAATACATTGGAATTCGCAAAAGAGTTGGACCAGAATGATCCATTAAAAAGTTTCCGCGAAAAATTTTATATACCTATTTTAAACAAAAAAGAGAGTATATATTTTACAGGAAATTCTCTTGGGCTGCAATCTAAAAATGTTCAGGAGAGCATTCTTGATGAACTTGAAGACTGGGCAAACTTCGGAGTTGAAGGCCATGAAAATGCAAGAAATCCCTGGCTTCATTATCATGAAATATTTCCGGAAATGCTTACTGAAATTGTAGGTGCAAAAATTGAAGAGATTGTTGTGATGAACCAGCTGACGGTAAATCTGCATCTGATGATGGAAACATTTTACCGGCCAACAACTTCACGGTATAAAATAATCTGCGAAGCAAAAGCCTTTCCTTCAGATCAATATGCATTTGCATCGCAAGTAAAAATGCATGGTTATGACCCGGCTAATGCAATTATAGAAGTGCAACCACGTGAAGGGAAAGAAACAATAGAACACAGCGATATACTTGAAGCAATAAAAACACACGGCAATGAAATTGCACTTGTATTATTTAGTGGAGTTAACTACTATACCGGCCAGGTATTTAATATGAAGGAAATTACAACTGCTGCCCATAACGTAGGTGCTTATTGTGGTTTCGATTTGGCGCATGCCGCAGGAAATATCCCTTTAGAATTACATAATTGGGATGTTGATTTTGCTTGTTGGTGCACATATAAATATCTTAACAGCGGCCCCGGTTCAGTTGGCGGAGTTTACATAAATGAAAAACATTCAACGAACAAAAGCATTCCACGTCTTGAAGGCTGGTGGGGAACCAACAAAAAAACACGCTTCAAAATGGAAAAAGATTTTGACCCAATACCAACTGCCGAAGGATGGCAACTTAGTAACGCTCCGGTTTTAAATATGGCAGCTCACAAAGCGGCTCTGGAAATATTTATGGAAGCGGGTATTCATAATATCTTTGAAAAAGGAAAAAAACTTTCGGCATACCTCATTTATATTTTACAGGATATAAATAAAGAAAAGGATTTTGAAATAATTACTCCTTTAAAAGATAATGAACATGGCTGCCAGATGTCTGTTTCAATAAATAATAACGGCCGTAAAGTATTTGAAGAATTGAAAAAGAACGGCATAATTGCCGACTGGCGTGAACCAAATGTAATACGAGTTGCTCCGGTTCCATTGTATAATAAATATGAAGACATTTATAATTTTGGAGAAACATTAAAAACGGCATTAAGCAAAAATTAATTTATGGCAGAAAAAATTTCTGTTGCAGGTGCAGGACTGGTAGGATCGTTGCTCGCGATCTATTTACGAAAAAGAGGCTACGACGTTGATGTTTTTGAAAGCAGGACAGACATGCGCCGGGATACAATATCAGCCGGCAGGTCTATTAATTTAGCTCTTAGCGACAGAGGAATAAAAGCACTGGAGGAAGTTGGGATAATGAATGATATAAGAGAAATTGCAATTCCAATGCATGGAAGATATTTGCACAATGCAGATGGAAGCAATGCATTTCAACCTTACGGGCAAAAAGGCCAGTTTATTAATTCCGTATCGAGAGGTGAACTGAATAAAAAATTAATGTCACTTGCAGAAAGTGCAGGTGCAAAAATCCATTTCAATAAAAAAATTGAAAGCATAAACTGGAAAACCAATGAAATGATTTTTTCTGATAACACGTCACATTCGTGTGATGTGATTTTCGGAGCCGATGGTGCATATTCCGCAACGCGGTTGCAACACATGCTACACCACAACAAGTTTCAGTACAATCAGTATTACATAGACTATGGTTATAAGGAACTTTCAATTCCGGCGGGGCCGGGAAATTCATTCCTTATCGAAAAAAATGCACTTCATATTTGGCCCAGAGGCAATTATATGATGATCGCTCTTCCAAATATTGACGGCAGTTTTACATGCACTTTATTCTTTCCTTTTGAAGGTAATCCATCCTTTGATTCCTTAAATACCAACGAATCTGTTATTGCATTTTTTAAAGAACATTTCTCCGATGCCTTTGAGCTTATGCCAACCTTAACGGAAGATTTTAATACCAATCCAATATCGTCGCTCGTAACCGTTAAATGTTATCCGTGGATCAGAGAAAATAAATTTGCACTGATAGGTGATGCAGCACATGCTATGGTTCCGTTTTTTGGCCAGGGCATGAACTGCGGTTTTGAAGATTGCTCCGTTTTAAATGAACTAATTGAAACATTTAATGGCGACTGGAAAGAAATATTACCGGCTTACCAACATCTGCGAAAGCCTGATGGGGATGCTATTTGCGACATGGCTCTTACAAATTTTATTGAAATGCGTGATCGAGTTGCAGATCCAAAATTTTTACTTCAGAAAAAAATTGAAGCCGAATTTACAAAACGTCATCCTGATAAATGGAGGCCTGCATATTCACTTGTAACATTTTCGCCGGAAGTAAGATATAGTGATGCTTTAAAACAAGGAACTCATCAGGAAGAAATAATGAAAAAAATAATGTCGGTTGAAAATATTGAAGATATCTGGGATTCCCACGAAGTGGAAAATAAAATTCTTCAAAATTTAGTTTCATAAAAAAATGTACAGCATCCCGGAGTTTACGGTTACCGACCAACAAAGAATAATTGAATTTATAAAGGCAAACCCTTTTGCAATAATAACAGCAAACAATCCCGGCTCATTTCCCGAAACAACTCAGGTGCCTCTTCATGTTTTTACAAAAGAAGATGATATTTATTTTACCGGGCACATAATGAGCAAAACCGGCCACCATAAAGCATTTGAGGCCGACAAAAATGTACTTGTAACTTTTCCGGGCATACAATGTTATATAAGCGCTTCGTGGTATAAAAAGCCCAATGTTGCAAGTACATGGAATTACATGACCGTTTTTGCCTGCGGCGAACTTGAATTTTTAAATGATACTGAAACTATAAAAGAGTTAAAAAGAATTACTGATGTATATGAAAAAGATTCAGAAGCATCGTTTCACAAACTCCCTCAAGATTATGTAATTCATATGGCAAGAGCCGTAATAGCATTCAAAATAAAAGTAAATAAGTTTCATGCCATTTTTAAATTAAGTCAAAATCATTCTGATGAAACCAGAATTAATATTATCAGAAACTTAAGAGAAAGAAAAGAAGGCAATGATTTGCTAATGGCAGAAGAAATGGAAAAAGAATTAAACAGCAAAAAATGACAAAGACCCAGCTTATTGAAAATATAAAATCCAAGGGCTCATATTTGTGTGTAGGCCTTGATACTGACCTTGAAAAAATACCTGTGCATTTGTTAAGCAGCCATAATAAAGCATTTATGTTTAACAAAGCAATAATTGATGCCACACTTGACCATTGTATAGGATACAAAATAAATACTGCATTTTATGAAGCAATGGGAAGTTATGGCTGGGATGTAATGAAGCAAACAGTTGAATATATTCCCGAAACCCATTTTAAAATTGCAGATGCAAAAAGAGGCGACATTGGAAACACTTCTTCAAAATATGCAAAAGCATTTTTTGAAATTTTAGATTTTGATGCAATCACTGTTGCGCCATATATGGGAGAAGACAGTATAAGGCCATTTTTAGAATACGAAAATAAATGGACGATTGTGTTGGGTTTAACAAGTAATAAAGGCGCAGATGATTTTGAGATGCAAAAGACTGGAGGGGAATACCTGTTTGAGAAGGTTATAAAAACTGTTTCGAAATGGGGAAGTGATAAAAATACAATGTTTGTTGCCGGCGCTACTCGTCCTGACCAATTAAGTGAAATAAGAAAAATAATTCCGAATCATTTTTTACTTGTACCCGGGGTGGGTTTTCAAGGCGGCAGCCTTGCAGAGCTTTCAAAGCATGGTTTAAATAACGATATAGGTTTAATAGTAAATGTTTCAAGAGCGATTATTTATGCAGGTTCAGAAGAAAATTTTGCTTCCGAGGCCGGAGTTATTGCACGGCAATATCATGAGGAGATGAAGAGGTTGATATATTAACCTAATACGCAATTGGTACATAGTATTTATTATGCTTCCCAGAATACGATGAATTACGTATTGCAGGCTTTTTATTCGGATTTTATTTTTGACGCATCATTAAAATTAAAAACTAATCCGATGAAGCAATTTTTCTTTTCTGTTGCAGCTATTGCCACTTTAGCTTTATTTTCTGCTGATGCTAATGCAAAAATATGGCGGCTTAATAATAGCAACGGCAACACATTAACACCTGCTATTAATGCAAATTTTACCGGAACTTTACAAGAAGCCCACGATAACGCTTCCGTTAACAATGGCGATACAATTCATATTGAAGCCAGTACCGTAAGTTATGGTAGCCTTACCATGACCAAAAGACTTGTACTTATCGGCCCGGGATATTTCCTTGATCAAAATCCTAAAACACAAGTTAACAGATCATACGGTTCTACAATCGGTGCTTTAACAATTCTTAACCCTGCTTCTGCCGGTTCTTTTGTTTCTGGATTAACAATTAATGGAGCAGTTGTTTTAGGTGCAAACAAACTTGTTCTTTTTAGAAATTATATTTCATTACCAAACTATAATTACATTTATCTAGGAACAGGGAATGCAACGAACATAGACTCAATAGTTATCCGTTCCAACTATATTGATGGCGCATACCCTAGCGCATCTGTTCAGGGTTATCCAAGTACAACAGGAAATGTTACCAACTTTATTTTCTCTAATAATATAATTTCAAATGCATACAATACATGGTGTATTTCTTTAGGTGGAAATGTGAGTGGTACTATTAGAAACAATGTTTTTATCGGCCCTTCACCTATGTCGGTTTACAACATGTACGTCGTTAATAACATTCAAACATTTTCATCAAATGCCGGCGCAAACCAATTTTTTAATTCAGTAGTTGAATTTAACTTGGGCAGAACGGCTGCTTTTTTCCAAACACCAACAGGAACAAACAATACTATTTCAAATAATATTGTAAATACAACACCGGGCTTTGTTGCCACCGGTTCTCCGGATGGCTACTACCAGCTTGCAGCTTCTTCGCCTGCAAAAGGTACAGGCCGTTTAGGGCAAGATATGGGAGCTTTTGGAGGACAAATTCCTTATGCTCTTTCCGGTTTGCCTTGGGTGCCTAATATCTATTCACTTACTATCGCACCGATTGCTCCGGGAGCTACTTCTATTTCAGTAACCGTTAGCGCAAAAAGTAACTAATTCTGCCTTGCAGAAATTATTTTACAATTTTAAATTTTAACCATGAAGCAATTTATTCTTCAGGTTTTATGCATATTCTTTTTTGTTCAAAGTGAAGCACAGATAAGAAAAGCCGAATATTTTATAGATTCTGATCCCGGATTTGGAAATGCAATTCCGGTTTCATTAGACAGGCCCTCGATGGATACTACTTATTCTTTTACTGTGCCTACAGTGGGTTTAACACCCGGTTTGCATCGAATATTTTACAGAGTTTACGATAGCACTCAGCGCACCTGGAGTTTGTCTGCGCCGAAGTTATTTTACTTCGGGCATTCAGAAGGACGTAATGAACCGAATATTGTAAAGGCTGAATATTTTATAGATAATGACCCGGGCTTTGGAGTTGCAACAAATATTCCCGTAACGTCCGGAACTGATGTTACATTCACTTTCACTCCTTCTACCTCCGGCTTGTCTGCAGGGCTTCACAGATTATTTGTGCGTACTAAAGATGCTAAAGGAGGTTGGAGCCTTTCAACACCACAATTGTTTTACTTCGGCCCTTCTGAAGGACGCAATGAACCGAATATTGTAAAAGCTGAATATTTTTTAGATACTGATCCCGGTTTTGGAAATGGAACAAACATCCCTGTTACAGCAGGCGTAGATGTAACATTTTCTTTCTCATCTGCTACCGCAGGATTAACAGAAGGACTCCACCGTTTATTTGTAAGAACAAAAGATGCAAAGGGAAATTGGAGCCATTCCGTTCCGCAATTATTTTTCTGGGGAAGAAGTGAAGGCAGGAACGCACCTAATATTGTGAAAGCTGAATATTTTATTGATAACGATCCCGGATTTGGATCAGGGACAGACATAACAATAACTGCTGACCAGGAAATTACATTTACGTTTAATCATGCAACAGCATCTTTGTCTGATGGACTACACAGATTGTATGTGAGAACAAAAGACGCCAAAGGCGGATGGAGTATTACTACACCGCAACTTTTTTATTATGAAAAAGCTGAAAGCAGAATTGCACCAAATATTGTAAAGGCCGAATACTTCTTTGATACCGATCCCGGATTTGGAAATGCTACTCCAACGTCTGTGGTTGCCGGTCAGGATATTGTATTTAGTTTTAACGGTGATATTGATGCTCTCGCAAATGGTTTGCACAGGCTATTTATTAGAACCCTTGATATTAACGGCAACTGGAGCCAAACAACACCACAATTGTTTTACAGAGAGAAAATAGAAAATCATATTGCAGGGAATTTAATTAAACTCGAATGGTTTTGGGATACTGACCCGGGATTTGGAAATGGAAATGCAGTTTCAATTCCCGCAGGGCAAACTGAAATTACAAATTTGAATTTTAGCGTTGCGGCGCCGGGAACATTTTCGAACACAAAGCATAATCTTTTTGTTAGAATATTGGATGACTGGAGCCTGACAACTGTTACAATGGTAGATTTTACAAATATTGTTTTACCAGTTACTCTTATAAGATTTAATGCTCAGGCAGAGGAAAACAGAGTGAAGACCTCATGGGATGTGGCGGATGAAATTAATATGTTGAAATATGTTGTTGAACATAGTTCGAATGGTATAAACTTTACTGCTATTGGAGAAACACCTGCAAGTGGAAGTACATCATATTCACTATATCACAACGATCCTGTTCAAGGTATAAATTACTATCGTTTACGCCAGGTAGATATTGATGGAAGTTTTAAATATTCACCAATTATTACTGTTCACTTTTCTGTTGGCATGTCGCTGCTAAAAATTTATCCGAACCCTTCAACAGTTAATTTCAAGGTTGAAGCATCACAAAAAGTAAGATCTGTTGAATTATCTGATATCAATGGTAAGGTTGTAAAAAAATATAAAGTTTCTACAACATACGAAACATCCGGCATAGCCGCAGGAACTTATCTGGTAAGAATAATTTTTGAAGATGGCAAAGTGATTACAAAACCTATTGTAATTAATAACTGACGACGCGGGTTTAAAATTTAAAAAAGGAAATTCATTTTGGGTTTCCTTTTTTTTGTTAAGGGAGGAGATTTAGTATTAAATATTTTAGACGACAATTTTTGGTTTTTGATTTTGGATTTTTGATTTTTGATTGACGATTTTAGATTTTTTGATTGACGATTTTAGATTTTTGATTCGGGATTGTAGATTGACAATTGCTGTAAATTTTTAAATGAAAAATCAGCGTTTAGTTTTGATATCTCAGTCAAATTGTTTTTACGATGTTTAAAAAACAACTAAGGAAAGCAAAGTTGGAAAGAAGAAGGAGTTCAGAGAGTAAGAATGCTATTGTTTGAATACACCTAAAAAATACCCAAATACTCCCCATAA
>JAFDXB010000214.1 GCA_018268175.1 Bacteroidota bacterium
AATTTATTCAGTTATATCTTAAACTTGATTCTGATGGTGATTATGTTGTAAAATCTTCTCCATGCCCGTTTTTGGGCGAAGATAATTTTTGTTCTATTTATGATGTAAGGCCTTCCGACTGCCACCGTTTCCCTTATACAGATGAAGATGTTCTTTTGAAAAGAAAATCTCTCACTTTAAAAAATTCAACTTTTTGCCCGATTGTTGATTTTGTATTAGATAAACTAATTGAAAGTGATCATTTATAATTTTCTGTAACTTCCGTATAAGCGGAATCCAGGCAATTTTCTATAAATTTATTATTCCAGTTTTCGAATCCGGGTAAAACCTTATTTGCAATTATTTCCTCCCGGGTTTTATGTTGCGTTACTTCATTTTCAACGAAGTTGTAAAGAGTGCTTAAATAATTTTTAAAATTCCGGACCTCTTCTCTTGTTATTATTACATCTGAGCCTTCGGCTGCGTGGCCGCAGATAATTTTTGTTTTTTTATTTGTTGATTTAAGAATATTATCTAAAACCAACTGCCAGTTTTTAATGCTTGCTCCATAAGGCTTATCAATAAATGGATGCATTTTATTAAAAACTAAATCACCAACATGAACAATATTTGAACTTTGAAAGAAAACTACACTGTCGCCATTTGTATGTGCAGGGCCGAAATACTTCAAGCATATTTTCTCATTTCCAATTTTTTCACACCACACTTTTTCATAAGTCCTATCAGGCAACAGTTGTTCATTCTGATTGCCTTTTGCAATACTGCTGTTTTCCTGGTTTAGTTTGCTGTTTTGATGAGCAAGTATATGCGGCACAATATCTTTAAATGCAATATTACCTGCGGTATGATCTGCATGATGGTGTGTATTTATCAGCAATTGGTAAGGCAATGAAGTTTTTTTGCTTAACTCTTTTATCAGCATTTTTGCATAAGGCGGAAATTGATCATCTACAATTACAGGCCCGCTTTTTCCCAACTGAAATAATATTGTACCTCCCTGTGCAATGAAAATTCCTGTATTTTCATTCAGCATTTTTATTTTAAAATCATCATCTAATAATCCTAAAGCTTTTGCTTCCGAAACTGCATCCAAAAAAGCAAGTGCTGCAAGGGTGAGTCCTGTTGATTTTAAAAATCGCCTGCGGTTCATAAAATAAAATTTAGAAATAAATTTACTGAAAATCGTTAATACTCCATCTTTCTTAATGCAGGAGCTTTAAACCAGGTGGTTATAACTACAGCTATTGTCATAGCGCCGCCAAAAATCACTGCCGGCACTGTCCCCATTATTTTTGCTGCAACACCACTTTCAAACTGCCCCAGTTCATTTGATGAGTTTATAAACATACTGTTTACTGATGCTACACGTCCCCGAAGTTCATCCGGAGTTTTCAGTTGCAATATTGTTCCTCTTACTATTACGCTAAAGCCATCCATACTTCCGCTGATTAGTAAAGCAGCAAATGATAACCAGAATACTTTCGACAATGCAAATAAAATTATGCAAACACCAAAGGCGCCAACTGCAAAAAATAATTTTCTTCCCTGCTTTCCGCGTAGGGGACTAATTGTGAGTAATGTAACAGTTATTATTGAGCCAATGTCGGCAGCGGCATTCAACCAACCGAAACCAACCGGGCCTACAAATAATATATCTTTTGCAAATACCGGAATCAATGCAACTGCTCCCCCAAAGAGTACTGCAAACAGGTCTAGTGTTAAAGCTCCCAACAGTTCTTTTGTTTTATATACATAGCGTAATCCTTCTTTAACACTTTGCCACGTGTTTTTTGTTGCAGTTACAAAAGCCGGTTTGGGTTTAAGTTTGCTGAAACATAACAAAGCCAGGAGCACTAACACTAATACAAGAACGAAAGTGTAGTTTATACCAAGGTATGCGATTGCAAAGCCGCCTGTTGCGTGGCCAATAATAGAAGCCATCAGCCATCCTGCACTGCTTATTGCTGCTGCAGATGGTAGCATTTCTTTTGGTGCAACCTGTGATATCATTGCAGAAAATGTAGGCCCGGAGAATGCTCTGATAACCCCACCGCCCCCAACTACAAGGCAAATAAGAACGGCAATCGTCCAGTGGTGCATTAACGAATTCGCAAATTTTGAAGAAAGAAAAATTAATACTGCGGTACACAATGCATAAAACCATACATTTTTTAAAAGTAATTTTCTTTTTTCGGTTCTGTCTATGTGATGGCCGGCATATAAGGCGAACGACAGCGCCGGAATAACTTCGGATAGCCCAACAAAACCCAGTGCCAGTTTGCTGTTTGTAAGAAGGTACATCCACCACCCAATTGCGGTACCTGTCATTCTTATTGCCATTATATAAATACATCTGCCGGCAATAAAAATTTGGAACTCAGGTATTTTTAGAGGAGCATATGGATTTTTATGTGATGGTTCGTACAATATTATTTATTTAAACAAATATAATTTGGTCCTTCTTGCCAATCTTGCTCAAGGGCTTCAGTTATAATTTTCAAATGGTTGGGATTGTTTACGAAATCTGCCTCCGAGGCATCAACAAACAACGTTTTTATATTATGCTGTTTTATAAATGCTGAATATATATCTTGTAAATTATGTAAATATTGTGGGTCAATATTTTGTTCATAACTACGGTTTCGTTTCTTGATGTTTTCTTTTAATTTATCAACAGGTGCATGTAAATAAATTAAAATATCCGGTTGAATTATTTGTGGATTTATTATATCAAAAAGTTTTTGATATAATCTGTATTCCTGTTCAGGTAAGTTAACTTTTGCAAAAAGAAGGCTTTTTTTAAAGAGGTAATCTGATATTGTAATTTGCTGAAACATATCTCTGCTTTGCAGCATTTCCGAAAGTTGTTTATAGCGTTCTGCCATAAAAAATAACTCAAGAGGAAAGGCATATTGAGCCGGGTTTTTATAAAAATCGGGAAGAAAAGGATTATCGGCAAATTCCTCCAAAATCAGCTTTGCACCATAATATTCACTTAAAATTTTTGAAAGTGTAGTTTTTCCTGCGCCAATATTTCCTTCTATCGTAATAAAATTATACTTCACCGTGGTGCAAATTAAAACCAAAGATTTAAATTGATTATCTAAATCTTTCAACATTTAATTCATCTCTGCATTCGTTGTTTAATTTCATTATAGGTTTTTTAAATACCGGATGTACAAACTCTGGTTCTATTTCTGCCAAAGGCACAAGAACAAATTTTCTTTGATGCAGCAAAGGATGCGGAATAATAAGATCGTAATGATTTATTACTTCATTATTATAAAACAAAATATCAATATCTATTGTGCGGGGAGCATATTTTGTTGTGCGCTGCCTGCCGGCGATTTTTTCAATTTCCAAAATGTTTTTGAGTACCGTTTTTGCAGTTAATTCAGTGGATATGGCAATTACGCAATTCAAGAAATCAGGCTGATCTGTTTTACCCCAAGCCGCAGTTTTATATAAAGCAGACCGCTTTTTTATTTTTCCGATTTTCTTCTCAATATGTGCTATTGCATCGGTAATATTTTTTTCAGTATCTCCCAAATTTCCTCCTAATATTAGAATAACATTATTCATAGCATAAATGTACTGAGTGATTACCGTTGCTGTCGAATTTTTTATATGAAGTATAGCGAGATAAAAGCTATGCTCGCAATTA
>JAFDXB010000215.1 GCA_018268175.1 Bacteroidota bacterium
GCGGCTGAAAAAATATTGCAAAATTTTTACTGTGTATCAATGCTTTATGAAAGCATGATAAAAAATAGTTTATTAAAGTGAACTATTTTGCGAAGTATATAACTACCTTTGCGCTCCCATAAATAAAGGGCGGTTAAATGGGATAGCATTTAACTGATTATTAAAAGTTGTACAACAACAAAAAAAATTAAAATGAGTAAACTACATTTCACTACAAAACATGCGAACGAGGCTACCGTTAAACGTAACTGGTACGTGGTTGACGGTGCTAATCAAACCGTAGGTCGTATGTGTGCAAAAATCGCTGCTGTGCTTCGCGGCAAAAACAAAGCCTATTACACTCCCCACGTTGATTGTGGAGATTTTGTAGTAGTAATTAATGCTGATAAAGTAAAATTTACCGGCAATAAAATGGAAGACAAAATTTATCAAACTTTCAGTGGTTATCCGGGAGGCCAAAAAGGCGAGAAAGCTTCAAACCTACTTGCACGCCGCCCTGAAGTTGTAATTGAAAGAGCGGTAAAAGGTATGCTGCCGAAAAACCGTTTGGGCCGTAAAATGTACAAAAAATTATTTGTTTATGCAGGAACAGAACATCCTCATACAGCTCAAAAGCCTGCTGAACTAAACTTTAATAAATAAAATTGCAAACAGCTTACAGTTTAGCTGTCGGCGAAAAAAAAAATAAATGGAAAAGCAAAAAAATGCAGTTGGTCGTAGAAAGGAAGCGGTAACACGCGTTTTTATTTCTAAAGGATCAGGCAACATTACCGTAAACGGAAAGGATTATAAAACATATTTTCCTCTTGTATATCTTCAAAACCAGGTTGAATCTCCCCTTAAAAAAATTGAACAAGCTGATAAATTTGATATAGTTATCAATGCCACCGGCGGTGGAGTTAAGGGTCAGGCAGAAGCAACAAAACTTGGTATTGCAAGAGCTCTTGTAGAATTAAATGCTGAGTTTCGCCCAACATTAAAGGCTGCAGGTTTATTAACCCGCGATGCCCGTTCGGTTGAGCGTAAAAAACCGGGACGTAAAAAAGCACGTAGAAGCTTCCAGTTCAGCAAACGTTAATATTCAAAGGTTGGCAGGCTCCCTTTTATTTGCAGCCTGAAAATATTAAAAACCGCTGCTCATGCAGCTACAAAAAATAAAAAATGGAAAATAACACTTCCTTACAACAGCAACTTTTAGAAGCAGGAGTTCACTTTGGCCATCTTAAGAAAAAGTGGAATCCAAAGATGTTGCCTTACATCTTTGCTGAAAAAAAAGGTATTCACATTATTGACCTTAACAAAACTGTTGAAGGTTTAATGGAAACTGCAGCAGCTCTTAAAGCTATTGCTCGCAGTGGCAAGAAAATAATGTTTGTTGCTACAAAAAAGCAAGCTAAAGAAATTGTTCAGGATTGCGCTAACAGAGTAAACATGCCATTCGTTACCGAAAGATGGCTTGGTGGTATGCTTACAAATTTCAACACCGTTAGAAAAAGTGTAAAGAAAATGCAAAGCATCGAAAAAATGCTTTCTGACGGAAGTGCTGAAAGCCTTACAAAAAAAGAAAGGCTTACTCTTACCAGAGATAAAGAAAAAATGGAAAAAGTTTTAGGCGGTATCTCTCAAATCAGCCGTATTCCTGCTGCTTTATTTATGGTTGACATCGGCCATGAACACATTGCTCTTTCTGAAGCAAAACGCTTAAACATCACAACTTTTGGTGTTGTTGATACTAATTGTGATCCTAATAAAGTTGACTTTGCTATTCCGGCAAACGACGATGCTACTAAATCAATTGCCATAATAGTTAATTATATAACCGCAGCTATCGCTGAAGGCTTACAAGAGCGCCAAGCAGATAAAGATGAGGATGATCACGGTGCAGATGCAGAAGAAAGCCATGAAGCAAGAGCGGCAAGGTTTGAAAGTAAAGCTGATGGTGGCGATGACCGTAACAGGCGCGGCGGACGCGGTGGTTCTCCTGCAGGTGCAGGTGGAACAAGGCGCAGAACCACAGGTGGTGCTGCAGGTGGAAGAAGGCCGGCCGGAAAATAATCTCTCTCTAATTAATTACTTTTCATGCCGCCTAACGGCATGAAAAGATTTTTGTAATAAGAAAAAACATATTAAATGAGTGCAACAATTACAGCATCAGATATAAATAAATTACGTCAGGCAACAGGTGCAGGTATGATGGATTGCCGTAAAGCCCTTACTGAAAGTAACAACGACTTTGAAGCAGCTATTGACTGGCTTCGTAAACAAGGACAGAAAGTTGCTGCAAAACGCAGCGACCGTGAAGCTAAAGAAGGTGTTATCATTGCTCAAACCACACCGGATAATAAATCAGGAATTGTTCTTTGCATTAGCTGCGAAACAGATTTCGTTAGCAAAAATGCAGAGTTTGTGGCTTTCGCTAAAAGCATTGCAGATGCTGCCATTTCAAATAATGTTAAATCGGCTGAAGAACTTAATAATGTTGAAATCAACGGAACTAAAGTTTCGGAAATGATCAATGATAAACTTGCTGCTATCGGTGAAAAAATCGGTATCTCACGTTTTGAAAGAATTGAAGCTCCTTACGTTGCAAGCTATATTCATGGCGCAAACAGAATGGGTGTTCTTGTTGGCCTTACAAAAGAAAGCGCTGATGCAGGAAAAGACGTTGCTATGCAAATCGCTGCTATGAATCCTCTTGCAATTGATGAATCAAGCATTTCTCCGGAAACAGTTGCCCGTGAAAAAGAAATCGCAATCGAGCAAATAAAAGCTGAAGGTAAACCTGCAGACATGGCTGAAAAAATTGCTATGGGTAAGGTAAACAAATTCTTTAAAGACAATACTTTACTTGCTCAGGCTTTTGTAAAAGATGCAAGCAAAAGCGTTTCTGATTACTTAAAAAGCGTTGATCCTGAAATTAAAGTAACAGATTTCAAAAGAGTTGCTTTAGGATAAAAAAATAAACTTTAAAAAAAGGACTACAATTTTGTAGTCCTTTTTTTATAAATTTTTTGTTTTTAGTTTTTTAAAAGGGCCGCAAGTTAATGCGGCCTTGATGTTTGTAGGTTATTGCTTAATTATTCGGTGAGTTGTTTTGTCACCACCCTGAATCACTTCAACAATGTAAGAGCCGGGTAATAATGAATTTCCAATTTTAAAATCACCAGAAGGAATTGTTAAGTAGGTTTTTAACAACCTTCCGCGCAAATCCAAAATATTTATGCGTGCTGTAACTTTTGAAATTTTTGCAAATTTTAAGTTGAATTCACTGTTACTTGGATTTGGATAAATGAGAATTTTATTTGCATCCTCAGAAATATTTTTTCCAATGAGGGTTGTACATTGTTGCAATTTTACAGCAAGTTTGCGTGTTGAACTACTACCACAATTGTTAACTATAGTTGCAGTAACATTGCCGGCTATGCCGTTAGTGTTATACTCAACTTCAATGGAGTTTGTTCCCTGACCTGAGATAATAGTACTATTTGCAGGAACAGTCCACAATACCGACATTCCATTCGCCATAACATTTGGAATTGAGTAAGTGTAAGTTCTGAACGGACATACAGATGTTTCAGTGGCAGTTATTACCCCGGGAGCAGACGGAGTTAATATCGAAATATTTAATTTTCTTGCAGAACTTGTTCCGCAGCCGTTTGTAGCTGAAACGCTGATTTCTCCACCGGTAAATCCATCAGGATAATTAAATGAAATGGAATTTGTTCCCTGGCCAGAAATATTGGTAGCGCCTGCCGGGATATTCCAGGTATATGAAGAAACAGTAGTACTTCCGGCAGTGGAATAAACCGCTAAAGGTGCTGAAGCTCCGATAAAAGAGCATGCATTTGTTGGCCCTGATATTAAACCCGGAGTTCCGGCACTTATTCTTTTCACTAACGTTGACCTGAAACCGCTTGCACCACAATTGTTAACTGCACTTACCCGGATATAGCTTGTTGCAAAACCATTCAGATAAGTAACATTTATAGTGGTGTCGTTTTCTCCGGCTCCGTTTGGATGTTCTACAATTGCATTTTCATTTTCTACAATCCAGTTGTAAGAGGTTGCTGCATTTGATTTTGGAATTGTATAAGTTATTGATGTGCCATTTTCAATTGATGAACATATATCAGTTGAAGATGCAATAATTGAATGTGGAATCTCTGTTCCTTGTGCAGCAAGATAATAAACTGAAAGATCACTTTCACCACATGAATAAACTGCAGTAACTCTTAACTGCTTATTAGCGCTTGCGCCGAAGCCGGAATTAATTGTGATATTAATTGTATTAGTTCCCTGACCACTTACAATAGTTGTTGTTGGCGGAACTGTCCAATTATAAGTTGCACCTTCAAATTGTTCAACAGAATAAGAAAGAACCTGTCCGGAGTTTTCAAATTCGCATACATTTTTTATACCGTTAAATTTACGTGGTGCTGCTAAATAGGTAAATGAGGCTGATATATTATGTGTTTCATTCACATTTTGGAAAGTATAACTGTTTATAGCGCCCTGCGATTCACCATCAACAATTACATCATTTATTATGTAACAATCATTATTTGAAATTGTGTAAGTAATGCTTCCACCTTGCTCAACCATGCTTACCCCTGAAGGCGAAATGCTTCCTCCCAATCCTGCTGTTGCAGAAACAGCAAATGATTCAGATGATGTTGATGTAAATGAAGCTGAAATAGTGTGGGCAGAACTTACGTCATCAAAATTGAATGATGGAACAGCCCCAACTGAAATTCCATCTACTACTACGTCGCTGATAATATATCCTGCGTTAGCAGAAATTGAAAATGAACTGCTTGCGCCACAGTTAACCATTACACTGCCTGAAGGGCTAATTGAGCCACCTGTACCTGCAATTGCAATTATTTCAAATGCACCTGCACCGTCGTCAGCTGTTCCGTTGCAATCATTATCCTTACCATCGCAAAGTTCCGGCGCGCCGGGAAAAACAGTGTTATCATTATCATTGCAATCTGTATTATCTAAAACAAATCCTGAGGGAGCAGAACAAGCTACAACAGATGTATTTAAATCTCCAAAACCATCACCATCATTATCTGCATAATAAACAGTAGTTGCGCCATCATCAACTGTTCCGTTGCAATCATTATCCTTACCATCGCAAAGTTCCGGTGCACCGGGATAAACGGTATTATCATAATCATTGCAGTCAGCATTATTTGAAACATAACCTGCAGGTTGAGAACATGAAATAACAGATGATGATGAATTTCCGAATCCGTCATTATCTGAATCTTTATACCATATTGTGCCTACACCTTCATCAACTGATCCATCGCAATCATTGTCTATTCCATCGCAGAGTTCAGTTGCGCCGGGATAAACTGTGTTGTTGTTATCGTTACAATCATTTCCATTTGAAACATAACCAGTAGGCTGTGAGCATGCAACAATAGAATTATTTGCATCTCCGTAGCCATCGCCATCCATATCCCTATACCAGATTGTGCCGGAATTATCATCAATTTGACCATTACAATTATTATCTTTTCCATCGCATAGCTCAGGAGCTCCGGGATATATAGAGTTGTCGTTATCGTTGCAATCGGTATTAAATTCTGAACCACAAGCTGCCGGTTCACCTGCTCCAAAACCATCGCCATCTGCATCGGCATAAAGAAATTTTGTATCATCGCAATCAGAGCTGTTAGTAACATACCCTGCAGGCGGAGTTGGGCTTGATGAAGAAATAGAGCTATTTACATCCCCAAAGCCATCGCCGTCGGCATCCAGATAATATACAAACGCCTCTGTGAGGAAAGGATTTAAATCTGAATCTGTTGTCCCGAAAGTAAATGATCCGAAATCAGATTCTGCAGAACCTTGGGTTATGGTTCCGGATGTAGATCCTGTGAAGGCGCTATTACCTTTATCTTCCCATTCGCTACCGTTCCATCTAACAATTCTTAATGAAGACGGATCTGTTATATAGTTTGCAACGCCGGGTGCCAAATCGTTAAAAGTAAAAGTAAACTTTGGTGTAGCAGTTCCCATTGTCCTGGCAATGTCCCATCTTTCTGCATCGGTAACCTTTTCTATGGGAGATGAAAATGAATTAATATTAAAATTATTATCGTTATAATATTTAACGGTAAAATTGCTGCTTACAGTTGGAACTGTCATGGATACAGGTGCGTAAATTCCGTTCATTCCTAATGGAAACGTAAAAGCAACATTGCCATTTTTTTGAACTGTTCCGTCAATAAAGGAATATTTTGAAGCTCCTGAATGTATTGCATTATCTTCAAATATCACGCTTGATGTTCCGCCTTTAATAAAACCGGCAGTAAATTCTATAGATCCTTTTATTCGTAAATCATCATTTAATAACAATTGTGATGTTGCTACTTTAATGTTTGTAAAAGTATTTCCGCTCATAGTAAGATAACTTCCTGCCGCTGCAGAAAATTTTCCGGATCCTAAAATAAAATCACTTCCATTAAAGGTTAAATCTCCATTGTAAGTGTTTTCATTAGAGCCCACATAATATGCTCCAGAGCCATTTTTACCATATGTAACACTTCCGTTATAAATATTCCCGGTGCCTTGTTGTGATTCATAAAAACCGTTATTTGAATTATTTATTAATGAGGTATTGCCATTAATTACATTACTGTAAACATTTGTATAATAGCCCGTGCCGGCCAAATTTGAAGAAGATATTGACACATTACCTGTTATAAAATTTTTATCGAATGTGCCATAATCATTTCCTGTGTAATTATTTAATGTAATGTTTGTTAATAATGTGTCTCTTTCCATTAAAAATCCCATAGTTCCTGTAATTGAAATATTTCCGCCAGGTGTTAAATTAGTAAGGTTTAATAATCTTACGCTTTTTGCTTGTTGCTGGTGATTAATATTTACATCAACAATACCGTTTATAATTGTTGCTTCGCTTAGGATACCGATTTGAGTAGCAGTACCGTAAGAATCGGAAAATGTAAAATTTCCTCCAATGAATGAAGATTTTTTGAACAAAGTATTTGATCCGGAACCACTTGAGGAACATTGAAAATTACCTCCGATATCTATATTTCCGCCGGATCCGATATCAACGCTTCCAAGTCCTATAGATGTTATAATTAAGTTTCCGGTAATATTAAACGGCAGGGGTGAGTTTGCCAAGTAAAAATTTCTGTCTCCACTTAAACTTACATCAACATTGCCTATTATGCTACTGTTTTTAAGATCTATTGAATAGCCTGACAAATTCAAAATTTGATCATCAATTAATAAATTGCCGTTTAATTTATTGTCAAAAAACCAGCCGTATTGGTTACCTTGAAAACTTTCAAGCATTATAGAAACAACATTTAAAGTATCTTTTAAAATATAAAATCCCTTTGTTCCCTTTGCCTTTATAGTTCCGCCCGTTAAAGTGTTTGTTACATTTATCAGGTTAAATTCTCCGGAGGCAGGATTATCAATATAAACATCAAGTGTTCCTGCAATTAAAGTTTTATGAGAAGCTTCACCTATTATATTAGCTGCTGTTGATGTATTAGAAAGGTAAAAATTGCCTCTGATTTCTGCACCGGCATTAAATAAATTTATCGTTCCCGGTGTTGTACTGCTAACAAATACATTTCCACTATAAAGAGATTTGTCTGAGTATGATAGATAAACAGCGCCGGAACCTTGCTTTATAAGTGTAAAATCGTTAAAAAATTCATTTCGACTGTCTGTTGTTGATGCCTCATAAAAGCTATTTTCCCCATTTCGTGCAACAGTAACAGGCCCATAAAATTTTGACGAATTAAAATAAGTAGAATATCCCCCTTTCGCTGTTGAAGAATCTGCAATATCAGTTATTCCGGTTATACTGCTATTAGAAATATAAGAATAAGAATTTCCCCTAAATCCCCATAATTGTAGTTTGCTGACCTTTAAAGTGTCGCTATTTAAATTGAATCCATAAGAATTTTTTACATCAATGATACCTCCGTCTGTGTTATTTGTAACACGCAACATTTCAAAAACATTAGGTAAAGCATTGTAATTAGCATCAATATTTATTGTTCCATTTATTATAGTAGAAGCATTGGCCGAACCAATTCTAATTCCACCATTCCCAATAAGATTTGAAATCTGCACATTACCGGTCACCGTTCCGCCTTCACTAAAAAGGTCAAGCAGCCCTCCTGCTGTTCGCGAAATATTAAAATTTCCTGCGAAAGATGAAGATGCCGAATAGCTCGTCCAGAAAGCGTTTGTTCCGTTTACTGTTATAGTTACATTGCCAAGAAACGAATCGGGGTTTTGGTAACCTTCGTAAAAAGCATTCGAGCCGTCTAAGGTTAATAGAAAATCATCTTCTATGGTACAACCTCCCATGTAAGTAGTGTAACCTCTAGTTCCATTTTTTATATTTAAATAAATACTGCCATTACTGCTTTTCAATGTAGCCCCGGTAAAATAAATATAGTTTTCGGAAACCGCTATAATATTCATTGTGTAACCGCCAAAATCCAGTTGCGAACCGGATTGCATATTAATATTGTTGATAGTTACATCTGAGGATAGCACCGGTGAATTTGCAGTTCCTGCGGGAATGATAACATTTCCGGAAATTAACGGAACCTGATTAGTGCTCCAGTTAGCAGCCGTGTTCCAGTCGGTACTTATGCTTCCCGTCCAGGTTTGAGAGGTGGCGAAATTGAAAATCAAAATTCCCCACAACCAAAGAAATAATTTCTTTTTGACCATAAAATTATATTTTAAAAGGTTTTAAATATGGTTATCACCGGACAGGAGGAGGACTTCAAATGGTAAACCTGAGGAAAAACGCAAAGGCAAATATTCTGCATTATATTTTTATTAACAATAATCCTTATGGATTATGTTTCATTCTTATATATTTCTTATTTTGAAAAATATGAAACTTGTTCTGGTACACATTCTGATGCTGCTTTCGGCTATAGGAGATTGCCAAAGTCTAAAAAAGGTTCATGTAATTAACTACAGAGTTAATGAAGGGCTTTTACAAACCACAATAAGTGATTTGGAAATTGATAAAAATAATTTTTACTGGGTAAGTTTCCCGAATGGTTTGCAAAAATTTGACGGAACTAAATTTTACGATATAACTATTCAGGCAGGCTTACCTGATGATGCCAATATTTTATTTTTTAAATGCAGAAATGGCAATCTTTTGCTAAGCCATAAATATGGAATTAGTGAATATAATATTGAAAACAACACCTTTGAAATTGTTTGGAAAAACACCTTTAAAAATCAACTAAATTTTATAGGTGAGTATAATGGCAGGGTTTACCTGTATAATTCTGAAATGGATTTTATAGGAATTGATTTAAAAAATAAAACTAAAACTGTTTTTATTGTAAACAGCCTCCCTAAATTATTGGAAAATTCTCAGCCAATCTTAACCAAAAATATTATTGATGGGAAATTTTCTTTTTCAGCAGGAGGAAATATGTATTTGTACGATTTAAAAAATTATTCCTATACCATTAGAAGAAATTTTCCATTAACTCAAATGAGATCAATTTTGATGTTAAATTCTGATGAAGTTGTATATAGCATAAGATATGATGATAATTCAATCGGCATTTATAATTTCAAAACAAATTCTTGGAGGTATAAAATGTTTCCAAAAAATTTGATCTCTCTCTACTATTCTAATTTTATTTTTAAGTATAAAAATAATTTTTTACTTGCTAATGGAAATGATGCTTTTGTAATTGATTCTTCTCTTGAAAAGGTACTTTTTAAACTCACCAATTTTCAAAATCAACCTGTGGTTGATAAATCAACAATACGTGATATACATGAAGACAATTTCGGGAATTTAATTGCTATTACAATTATTGATGGCTTGAAAAAATTTATTGTCAACAATTATCAAATCAATTACTTTGGTAATGGTGATCAAAAAGATAATCATTGCCTGGCAATTCTTGCCGATAAAAATAAAAACCGAATATTTGTATCATCCTTAGATGCAGGAGTTACTGTTTACGACACCTTGCAAAATATTCTTAAAAAGTTTGAACATATTCCAGGAACAAGTATCAAACTCACTGTAAACAGAATTGTAAGAACACCTGTTGGAGAATACATTTTTTATCTTTCGAATTTTGAAAAGGCATTATGGATAAGTTCAGATTTAAAAACTATAAAAGTTGTAAGATATAATAGAAAATACTCAGGAGACGTTTTGGCAGGCAGCTATTTTGGAAATATTTTGTATGAAGGAATTGACGGAAACATTACACAGGGAGAAAAATTCATCTTTAAGACAAGTTATGCCAATAGGGAAATAAATGTTTACAATTTTACAGATGAGTACATATTGAGCGGCTTAATTTATAATGATAAATTAGTTCTGCACAGAAATGAAGAACTTGTTTTTTATGATACAGTAAATTTTTCAAAACTTAAAACTATACCATTTCCTAATACCTCAAAAGTGAGGTGTTTTGCAAAAGATGTAAATGGTATAATTTATATTGGCTCTAATAAAGGGATTTTTATTACTGATACAACAGGAAAAATTTATCATCATTTAACTAAAGCTTCCGGCTTGCCGGATGAATGTATTTATTCAATTCTTATTGACAAAACGGGCACTTTGTGGTGCAGTTCAAACAAAGGGATTTTTGCAATTAATAAGGCATTTAATATTTTAAGAATAGATAAATCAGATGGTTTGCAGGAAAATGAATTCAATACAAACGTGGCTTCCGTGGCTGCTGATGGAGAATTTTACTTCGGAGGTGTGAATGGTGTTTCTGCTTTTTTTCCTCAAAGGATTATGACGGTAAAGGATTCAATTTCTATGCTCTTAACTAAAATCAGAATAAATAATTTTGACAGAAGCGGCAATATAAACGACAAACTTATTTTAGACCATAATCAAAAATTTATATCATTTGATTTTGTAGCAATGGGCCATAATAATCCCAATCAATACATTTATCAATATAAATTAGATGGTGTTGATAATGGCTGGATTCAAAGCGAACCAAACCAGCCGGTTCGGTATATGCTTTCTCCCGGCAAATATAAATTTCATTTATATGCATCACGCTTTTTTAATAAAGATGCTTTACCATTAAAAACTCTTGAGATTATTGTAAAGCCGCCGTTCTATAAAACATGGTGGTTTGCCGGCCTGTCAATGATTATTTTATTTGCGGCAATAATTTATGGGGTAAACCGGTATAACCGTTCTAAATA
>JAFDXB010000216.1 GCA_018268175.1 Bacteroidota bacterium
GCATTAGCCGCTTTTTTTATAAATTGTATAAATGAGGAAAATATTAATAGCAATTACAGGAGCCAGCGGTTCTATATATGCAAAAAATATTTTAGCAAAACTGTCGGAAGCAAAAGGGGATTTTGAAATTTCTGTTGTTCTTTCTTCAACAGCAAACCAGGTATGGCAAACCGAACTGGATGAACAATTTAGTTGCGACGGTAAGTTCAGGATTTACGATCAAAACGATTTCCTTGCTCCATTTGCATCAGGATCGGGTAATTACGATACTATGATAATAATTCCATGCAGCATGGGCACTTTAGGAAGAATAGCTGGCGGTATTTCTAATGACTTAATAACACGGGCTGCAGATGTAATTTTAAAAGAACGCCGTAAGCTTATTTGCGTAGTAAGAGAAACTCCATACAATCTTATACAAATAAAAAATATGGAAAGTATTACGCTTGCAGGTGGAATTATTTGTCCGGCAACGCCTTCCTTTTACAGCAAACCTGCAACAATAAATGATGTGGTAAACTCAGTGGTTGACAGAATTCTTGATCTTGCAAAAATTCCGGTAAGTACTTTTCGCTGGGGTTCTTAGCGAAGATCAACAATTTCTACTCCGGGATGATTGGCCGCCACAAAAACAAACTCGCCATCAGGTATATTTAAATTTGTATCAAACTTTGAAACACTGTAAGTATAACGGTTTCCTGTTTTCTCAAAAATTTTAGTTGTAGCTATATTATAATTATTTATATACAGCAAAACTTTATGGAAAGGTTTTGATTTGTCAATCGGTGTTAATTCAATAACCTTCATTTTCTTTCCTGCAATTACAGCATCTTCATTTAGTTTGTAGAGAAAATCTTTATCGTAAAAGTTTGTAAATAATTTTTGAGGTGTAAGAGAATTTGATGAAGGATCTAACTTGCTAATTGTTACTTCGTTAGATGATTTATCATAGGTCCAAATATTTGAACCATCACAATAAATTTCCTGCGATGGCAGGGAAATACGGTATTTTGTTCCTTTCATAATTACAGTACCGGCCTTAGTTCCGAGAGTTTTGCCACTTGCATTTTCAATTTTTAGAGAAAACTTAGCTTTTATAGTTTTAAATTTTTTAAACTTGCTGCTAACTGCATCCAAAACGGGTTTAGCATCAGGATCATTTTTCCCCATACCTGAAGGAGCTTGCGCAAAAATCATCATTGAAAAAAATAAAGAAGCAATAAAAGTGAAAATATTTTTCATCCCTTTTTGTAAATTTTAGTGAACAAAGATAACGTAATGATATTTTTTAGTATGTTAAATCATACCCTTATAAAAACGCTGTTCCTAATACTATATACTTAAATTTGCTGCGGAATGGCAAAAGCAACAGCAGAAACTCCTTTAATGGCTCAGCATAAGTCTATTAAGGCTAAATATCCGGATGCAATTTTATTGTTCAGGGTGGGCGATTTTTATGAAACCTTCGGCTCTGATGCAATTGTTTCATCTACTGTTTTAGGTATTACTCTTACCAAAAGAAATAATAATAATTCAACTTCTCTTGAGTTAGCTGGTTTTCCTCATCATGCGCTCGATACCTATCTTCACAAACTTGTTAAGGCAGGTTACCGTGTGGCTATCTGCGATCAGCTTGAAGATCCCAAAACTGCAAAAGGAATAGTAAAACGCGGAGTAACAGAACTTGTAACTCCCGGCGTGGCCGTAAATGAAAAACTTCTCGACCATCAAAATAATAATTTCCTTTGTTCAATTTATTTTTCAGACGACAAAAACGGGATAGCTTTTCTTGATATTTCTACAGGTGAATTTTTTATTGCAGAAGGAGACCTTGAATATACTGATAAACTTGTTCAAAGCTTAAAGCCGGCGGAGGTAATTTTCCAACGAAATAAACAGAAATTTTTTAAAGATAATTTTGGGCATTCATTTTTTACTTACACTCTTGACGAATGGATATTTGATGAAACTTATGCAACGGAAATTTTAGTAAAGCACTTTGGAACACACTCTCTAAAAGGTTTTGGTGTTGAAGGCTTAACCAAAGCAATAATTGCAGCAGGTGCAGTTTTGCATTATTTAAAAGATACTCAACACCCTAATTTGCAGCATGTTAATTCGTTGCAGCGCATAAACCGTGAAGATCATTTATGGATGGACAGGTTTACAATCCGCAATCTTGAATTATTTGGCGGCGATGATAAAAATTCTCTCTTTAAAACATTGAACAATACTGTAACTCCGATGGGAGCACGTTTGTTGAAGAGATGGATGATAATGCCTTTAAGGGATGTTCAAAGGATTAATGAAAGGCTTAATGCGGTTGAATTTTTAATAAAAGATACAGAACTAAGAAAGGATTTATTGCAATATTTAAAACAAGCCGGTGATGTTGAAAGGCTTGCTGCAAAAATACCTTTGAAAAAAATAAATCCAAGAGAAGTGTTGCAAGTTGCAAAAGGACTTGTGCAGGCAGATTTTATTAAAACACTTTGTTCAACTGCAAGCGAAGGATATTTGAAAAGTTTATCCGACCGTCTTAATCCTTGTTTTTATTTGATTGAAAAAATCACGAAAGAAATAGTGGAAAATCCGCCTGTTAATTTAAACAAAGGCGGTGTTATTGCAGATGGTGTTTATTCAGAATTAGATGAACTAAGAAAAATAGCAAGCGGCGGAAAAAACTACCTGCTTGAAATGCAGCAAAAGGAAGCTGAAAA
>JAFDXB010000217.1 GCA_018268175.1 Bacteroidota bacterium
ATCTGTTCATGGGCATTGGGCTCTTGTGAAATTAGTTAAGGAGTTTCCACAATTAGAAAACAGAGATTCAATAATACAAAAGCTTCGAGCTAATATTTCGAAGAAAAATATTGAGGATGAGATAAAGTATTTCAGCCGTAAGCAAGAATATTCATTTGAGCGCATGTATGGATGGGCGTGGCTTTTAAAACTTCAGGAGGAGCTTGATTTATGGGCTACGCCCATTGGAAAGGAACTTGCCGCAAACCTTAAACCACTGTCAGATACCATTTGCAGCCGCTATATAAAATTCTTGCCAAAATTAAATTATCCTCTACGAGTAGGAACTCATATAAATTCTGCTTTTGGAATGAGTTTCGCTTATGATTATGCTTTACATTCAAATAACATTGCATTAAAAAATATTATAACTACCACGTGCAGACGTTTGTATTTAAAAGATGAAAATTGCCCAATAGGGTGGGAACCTGATGGCTTTGATTTTTTATCTCCTTGCCTTGAAGAAATTTCTGTTATGCAAAGAGTTTTGTCTTCCGATTCATTTTTAATTTGGGTTGACAAATTTATGCCTCAGCTAAAAAATAAATCGTTTAAAATTACTCCCGGCAAAGTGTCCGACCGTGAAGACGGTCACCTTGTTCATCTTGATGGGCTAAACTTCAGCAGAGCGTGGGTTTTTTATGGATTGGCCAAACAATTCCCGGGAAAATACGGCCATTTAAAGTTGTTGGGTGATAATCATCTTGATCAGTCATTGCCATTTATAACCGACGGCAGTTATGAAGGTGAACACTGGCTTGCAAGTTTTGCATTATATGCTTTAAGTTTGAGGGATTAAACAGCAGTATTATTGCAACTTATTTGTTTGAACTCAACAACAGATTCGGTGATGTCAAGTTCATAATCAGCACCAATTTTAATGGGAATATTTTTAGCGGTATGACCAACCGGAAAATTAAAACAAACAGGGCAATTCAAATCATCGGAGATTTGTTTTAAAACATCTTCAATACTAATTCCAAAGGGCCGTTCGGTATCCTTAATATCTGAAAAACTACCGAATATCAAGCCTGCAATTCGTCGGAATTTACCGGCTCTTTTCAATTGGTGTAACATTCTGTCTATATTATAAATGTATTCACCAATATCTTCAATAAAAAGAATTTTATTGGCAGTAGAGAAATCGGAAGGTGTGCAAAGAACATTAGATAGCAAAGCAAGATTACCACCTATTATTTTGCCTTGTGCTTTACCCAGAACATTAAATTTGTGCGGTTCAATTTTTAAATCTATAAATGCACCTTCCAAACAATTTTTCAGCATTCTTATATATGGTGCAGCTTCAGGTAAATCAAATGCCGACGCCATGTGAGAATGAATACTTGCAATATTAAAATTACTAAGGTGGCAATGTAAAATTGTAATATCGCTATAGCCAATTAACCACTTTGGTTTTTCTTTAAATTTCTCAAAATTAATTCTGTCAATTATTCTTCCGGTACCGTATCCGCCTCTTCCAAAAAGTATTGCATTTACCGAATCATCATCAATCATTTGCTGAAATTCGTTAAGGCGGTTTTCATCAATATCACTGAAGTAGTTTTGCGAACTGCTGCCAATGGTTTTTCCAACAATGGTTTTATATCCCCAGCTATGCAAAGTTTCAACGCAATGCTGAATCTTTGCAGCATCCATATATCCTGCAGGGCAGGTAATACCAATTGTATTTCCGGGAGTTAAATCCGGTGGAAAAATCATTTTAGTTTCTTAAAGGTTTGCCTGTTTTTAATATACTCTGAATTCTTTCAAGAGTTTTCTTTTCACCGCATAAGCTCAAAAAGGCTTCTCTTTCTAAATTTAAGAGATATTGTTCTGTAACTAAAGTAGGTTCACTAAGATCGCCGCCGCACATAACATACGCAAGTTTTTTTGCTACAACTACATCGTGATCAGTTGCGTAACCACCACGCCACATTCCATTTATTCCTGCATAAAGGGCACCTAAATTAGCTCTGCCGCCTACGCGGATATCATCTCTTTCTACAGGCATTACATAGCCTTCATCATACATTGTAATAACTGCTGCTTTTGCTTCTGCAATTCTTCTGTCTTGGTTCATGCAAATTTCATCAAGCCCTTTTCTATAAATTCCTAAATCGTACGCTTCTGCTGCAGAAGTACTTACTTTGGCAGTTGCAATTGTAAGAAACCTGTTTTGTAAAGTAATAGTTTCAGGTTCTCCGTTATGTGTTTCATCCGAAGCTCTTAAAACAAATTCTTTAGTTCCGCCGCCGCCGGGAATAACCCCTATTCCCACTTCCACAAGGCCGGTATATGTTTCAGCGGCTGCAATCACTTTATCTGCATGCAAACAAATTTCACATCCGCCGCCTAAGGCAAGCCCATGTGGCGCAATCACCACCGGAATTGATGAATGCCTAACACGCATCATGGTTTTTTGAAACAACCGAATTGCCATATCCAATTCGTCATAATCTTGTTCTATTGCAAGCATAAATATCATTCCCACATTTGCACCGGCGCTAAAATTTGCATCATTATTTGCAATAACTAATCCTTTATATTTTTCTTCGGCTATGCCGATAGATTTTTGAATTCCCTCCAAAACTTCACCGCCAATGCTTCCCATTTTTGTGTACCATTCCAAGCCCAAAACATCATCATTCAAATGATATAATCTGCAGGCGCTATTTTTCCACACGGTTTGATAACTGAAATTTTTCATTACCAAAAACGCTTCTCCACCCGGCAGGGGTGAATATGAATTTGAATTTAAATCGTAGTAATAACGCTTACCGTTTTCGGTTTTATAAAAGTTTTTAATTCCGGAACCCAGCATTTTATCAACCCAGCCTGAAACGCTGTAACCTGCCGCCTTCATTTCTTTTACGGTATTTTCAACGCCCAAAATATCCCAACTTTCAAATGCACCAACAGTCCAGCCGAATCCTGCTTTTATTGCCTCGTCTAATCTGTACAATTCGTCGCTTATTTCCGGAATTCTGAAAGAGATGTAGGAGAATAGGCTATAGTGAAAAAGCTTTAAAAATTCTGAAGCCTTATCTTTTCCGTTAACAAGAATTTTGAGCCTTTCCTTTAGGTCTTCAACTTGCTTAGCAGCCTCTACACTTGCAAATTTTGGCTTATTACGTGGTTTGTATTGTAATGTGTTGAGGTCAATTACCAGTATTTCTTTTTTGCCTTCGGCAGATTTTGATTTTTTAAAAAACCCGCTACCGCTTTTATCGCCAATAAGATTGGCTTCTGTCATAGCATTTAACCATGTCGGTATTTTAAAAATTTCAGAAGCCTCATCGTTCGGGCAATTATCTTTAACACCTTTTGCAACTTTTACAAGAGTGTCAATTCCAACAACATCCGCTGTGCGGAAAGTAGCAGACTTTGGCCTTCCGGTGAGAGGGCCGGTTAAAAGTTCAACATCATCTATTGATAAAGAAAGTTTATCCATTAGATGCATTATAGACATAATAGAAAACACACCGATTCTGTTGGCAATAAAGGCAGGAGTGTCTTTACATAAAACTGTTGTTTTTCCTAAAAATCTATCGCCGTAATCCATTAAAAAGTTAACTACTTCTGTATCTGTAGAGGAAGTGGGAATAATTTCAAGAAGCCTCAAATATCTTGGGGGATTAAAAAAATGGGTTCCGCAGAAATGTTTTTTAAAATCTTCTGATCTACCTTCTGCCATCATGTGAATAGGAATGCCTGAAGTATTTGAGGTGATAAGAGTTCCCTGTTTTCTGAATTTATCAACTTCAGATAGAATGCTTTGTTTTATATCAAGTCTTTCAACTACAACTTCAATTATCCAATCGTAATTCGAAATATCCTTCATATTATCGGTGAAATTGCCGGTAGTAATGAGGGCGGCATCAGATTTTTTGTAAACCGCAGCAGGAGAAGATTTCAAAGCGTTGTTCAAAGCATCGTCAACAATTTTATTTCTTATCTTTTTTGAATCTCCATCTTTAGCTTCTTTATTAAGGATATCAAGTAAAAGTACTTTAACACCAATTCCGGCAAACAATGAGGCAATTCTGCTACCCATAACTCCACTTCCCAGTACTGCAACATTTTTAATTTTTCTGTTCATAAATTAAAATTAGTTAGTTAAACAACTATTTGCCGAAGTTAATATTTTGAAATGAGGAAAACTTATTTTTTTAATAAAAAATGCCTGCTTTTTTGAGCAGGCATTTTTAAAAAACAAAACACTAAATTAATTTGTAAAGTATTCAGTTCCATCTTTAGAAATATATCCGGTTTTACCATCAGCAGTAGTAACCTGAAGGTAATTATCGTCATCTGAAAGTTTAATTGATTTATATTTTGGTTCAATCATAGTGTTATCCTTAAAATGGTAACCTTCCATTCCGTTATCACCTGTAATAATGAAACCACCTTCTTTATCATAGCGAATATCATTGTATCCCTGATTAATTATCGGTTTATTATTAATATCTCTTACAAAAGTTTTTCCTCCTTTTTTAATAATAACATAATCCATATCATTATCATCATCATCAACAAGGCTTATGCTTGAATTTTCAGGTTCAATTCCAATAGTTCCATTCGTTAGGAGAATTCCTTTCAGTGCACCTTTAGTTACCTGTAAATAGGGTACACGTGCTTGTTTGTTAACAGTTATAGAATCGTAAACGAAAGGCACAACAACTTCAAATTTAGAATTGTAAACTCCAAATTTATTATCTTTCATGGCCACATAATATGTTTCATTATTATCTTGAAGTTCATAGTCATCGGTTATTTTATCAAAAAGGCCGTCGCTGTTGGGCATTGAGTAAGTCTTTTGAATTTGAATGCCTGAGATAAGGCTTTTGTTGTTAGGCACAGAACTTTCTGCAATTGCAGGGCATTGAGGCATACGAATTCCTTTGTCTGTAATGCAAATTTCATAACCATCGTTTGTTAAGGAAGCGCCGGCAAAAATTATGGAGTCGCCACCCGATTTTTTGCTGTCGGGCATATATCCTTTATGAAAAGGCTTTGCGACTGTGTATCTTGCAGGAATAACCAATTTTCCATCTCTGTTTATGTAACCCCATTTTGAGCCAACTTTAACCGCAGCCATTCCTTCGGAAAACCAACCCACATCGTTGTATTTGGGTTTAATAACAATTTTTTTATCAGTGGTTGAAAATCCCCATTTGCTGCCATCTCTATAAGGAATAAGTTCCTGTGAATATGAGTTTGAGCAGAAAAATAATATTCCTGCACATAATAAAAGATTACGTATCATATAAATATATTTTTAAAATGTAGTTACAAGTATGCAAATACTTTACCAATAAGCAATTGTATATGACAGATTGAACAATGATATACTATCACTTTGTGATTTTGCGAAAAACTTTGTGGACTCTGTGGTTAGGAAATGTGATGAAAGGTTAACCGCCCAACTAATTTATTGCAGATCCCGGATTTGTATCGGCGGAAACAAAAATTAGTTTTCCTTCTGAATTTTCAGCCATTAATATCATTCCATTGCTTTCTATTCCTCGCATTTTACGTGGCGCTAGGTTGGCTACGATTACAACATTTTTTCCCGGTAATTCTTCGGGTGAAAAATGCAGCGCTATTCCACTCACTATGGTCCGTTTTTCAAAACCTAAATCTACTTCCAGCTTAAGCAGTTTGTCTGCTTTTTCAACTTTCTCTGCTGCAATAATTTTTCCGGCGCGAAGATCTACTTTTGAGAAATCGTCAAAATTTATTTCCGGTTTTAAATTTATCTCGGGATTATCCATTTCAATTTTTTGCTCTTTTAATTTTAATTTTTCTATTTGCTTTTCTACTTCTTCATTTTCCATTTTACGGAAAAGCAATTCCGGCGCACGAAGAGAATACCCAACACTTAATAATTTGGGATTGCCGGCATTTTCCCAATCAAGCATCTTTGGCACTACCTTCATCATGTGGCACATTTTTGCAGCAGCAAATGGAAGGAATGGATTTATTAAAATTGCAAGGTTAGCACATAGCTGTAAACAGATATGAATACAATTATCAATATCTGCTTGTGCCTCCGGCGAAATTTTACCATCCGCACCAATATTTTTCGCAACTATCCAGGGCTGTTTATCCTGCATGAATTTATTTCCTTTGCGGGCAAGTTCAATTACCTCATTCTGCGCATCGCGGAATTTGTAATTTTTAATAAGTGATGTTACTCGTTCCTTAGTAGATTTTATTTCATCAAGCAGTGCAACGGAATCATCATCCAATGTATGAAGTTTTGGTACTTTGCCATTGCATAATTTATGCATTAACACAAAAACCCTGTTAACAAAATTTCCAAAAACTGCCACCAGTTCACTATTCAGTGCATCCTGAAAACCTTTCCATGTAAATTCACTGTCTTTAGTTTCCGGTGCAATAGAAGTTAAGTAGTACCGCAAAGCATCAACCATACTTTCTCCATTTTCTTTCTTCACAAAATCATTGATGTATTCATCCATTTCAATGCTCCAGCCGCGGCTGGTACTCATTTTTTTTCCTTCAAGATTCATGAATTCGTTTCCGGCAACATAATCGGGAAGAATATTTCCGTGCAACTTCAGCATAACGGGAAATATTATGCAATGGAAAACAATATTGTCTTTACCAATAAAATGCACAAGGCTTGTATCATCATCATACCAAAAAGGTTTCCACTCGCGTTTATTATTTTCTGCCCATTGCTTTGTTGC
>JAFDXB010000218.1 GCA_018268175.1 Bacteroidota bacterium
ACCATCACGAAACGATTAACTATTAACACCGTTTAGCTTGCCGCGTTTTGGTGTTTTCACTAAACGATTTGACAATTCTTGCCGTCGTTGGTGTTCTTGCCGTCGTTGGTGTTCTTGCCGTCGTTGGTGTTATCACCAACGACGCGGACTTAATATTATACAAATTAATATCCGGGGAACTTAGATAATCTAAAGCATAACCCGATACAAAGTAATTATTTAACCCTTATGAAAATACCAAAAGCGGCTTGTTGAATTTTGGGTTTAATAAAGCTAACGGCGTTATAAAATTTAAACTGTTGGTGATAATACCAACAGCGGCGTGAACTGTTAGTGATAACACCAACAGCGGCGTGAACTGTTAGTGATAACACCAACAACGGCGTGAACTGTTGGTGATAACACCAACAGCGGCGTGAACTGTTGGTGATAATACCAACAGCGGCGTGAACTGTTAGTGATAACACCAACAGCGGCGCGACCTGTTAGTGATAGCACCAACAATGGCGCGAAGTGTTAGTGATAGCACCAACAGCAGGTCGGAATAGGAATAAAACATCCGTCCAGGAAAAATTTCAGAATATCCAAAATACCCAACATAACCAAAATAAAAAAACCCCGGAATAACCCGGGGCAATTCTATTAATTCTTTGAGAAATTAAGCTATTTCAACTTCAGCTCCTGCTTCTGTTAATTTCGCTTTTAAATCTTCAGATGTAGCTTTATCAACGCCCTCTTTAACAGGTTTTGGTGCGCCATCTACAAGATCTTTTGCTTCTTTAAGGCCTAATCCTGTAAGTTCTTTTACAATTTTTACAACTGCAAGTTTGTTAGCACCTGCAGATTTTAAGATCACATCAAATGATGTTTTCTCTTCTGCTGCTGCAGCACCTTCGCCACCGCCGCCGCTTACAACTACTGCTGCTGCTGCCGGTTCAATGCCGTATTCTGTTTTCAAAAATTCAGCTAATTCCTGAACTTCTTTCACTGTTAAGCTTACTAAACTTTCAGCTAATGATTTTACGTCTGCCATTTTGTTTGATTTTTTCCGCCTTCATAGTATCTATAGATCCTCCGGCGGATATGTTATTAAAAAAATTACGTTTTTTATCCTTCCACCGGCGCAGCTTCTGCGGCAGCCTCCGGACGGTTTTGCAATGCCCCGATAACTCTCTGAATTGGCGACTGAAGTAATCCGATAACTTCACCTATCAATTCATTCTTTGTTTTAATCTCCGTTAATGCCTTTAATTGATTATCTCCAACAAATACATCTCCGTTAATAAAAGCGGCTTTTAATTCCGGTTTTGTATTATTGTTCGATTTTCTGAAACTGCTTAAAATTACAGCAGGTTCTTTAGGATTTTCGCTGAACATTAATGCAGTAACTTTATTTAAAGCAGGATAAACACCACTGTATTTTTCAGTGTCAATGCTTTCCAATGCCTTTTTAATAAGAGTATTTTTTGCAACTTTTACTTCAATACTTTTATCAAAGCAATGCTTTCTTAATTTAGTTACCTGCTCTACAGTTAAGCTCTCTGTATCTGTAATATAAAAGTTATTATATTGATTGAACTTCTCTTTTAAAAGTTCAATTACTTCATTTTTTTCCTGTTTTGTCATAACATTTGTTTTTGAATCCTGTGTTGAACAGAATTAGTTTTGAACAGATTTTGTGTCAACCATAATACCAGGACTCATAGTACTTGCCATGCTAACACCTTTAAGGTATGTACCTTTTGAAGTTGCAGGTTTAAGTTTGATTATGGCATTAATAAATTCCTGAGAATTTTCAGCGATTTTTTCAGGAGAGAAACTTACTCTTCCGATAGATGCGTGAATAATTCCAACCTTATCAACTTTGAATGCAATTTTTCCGCCTTTTAAATCGGTAACAGCACCGGCAACATCGTTTGTAACAGTACCTGTTTTTGGATTTGGCATTAAGTTACGCGGGCCTAATATTTTACCTAATTTACCTATCTTAGGCATAACCGCCGGAGTTGCAACAATAACATCAATGTCTGTCCAACCACCTTCAATTTTAGAAATAAATTCATCAAGGCCTACATAATCAGCGCCTGCTGCAGTTGCTTCTGCTTCTTTATCAGGATTGCAAAGAACAAGTACTTTTTTAGTTTTACCCGTTCCGTGTGGTAATGAAACCGTTCCGCGAATTGCCTGATCTGCTTTTTTAGGATCTACACCTAATTTAACGTGAAGATCTACGGAGCTATCGAATTTTGTTGTGTTTACTTCTTTAACCAGTGCTGAAGCTTCTTTTAAAGTATAAGCTTTGTTAGCGTCAACCTTGGCATTTGCTTCTTTTCTTTTTTTTGTGATCATTTTAAAAAATTTTGAGCTATAAAAGCCGGTTGACTAATTAATTATTTTCCCAGGGAGCCTGGCCTTCTACTGTAATACCCATACTTCTTGCAGTACCTGCAACCATAGACATTGCACTTTTAAGAGTGAAAGCATTTAAGTCTTCCATTTTATCTTTTGCAATTTCTTCTACTTGCGCCCAGGTAACTTTACCAACTTTTGAACGGTTAGGTTCTTTACTTCCTGTTTGAATTTTAGAAGCTTCCTTAAGCTGAACTGCAGCAGGAGGGGTTTTAATTATAAAATCGAATGATTTGTCGGCGTAAACTGTAATTAAAACCGGAAGAACTTTTCCGGGTTTATCTTGAGTTCTTGCATTAAATTGTTTGCAAAACTCCATGATGTTCACACCTTTAGAACCTAATGCGGGGCCGATTGGCGGCGCAGGGTTGGCTTGTCCTCCTTTACACTGGAGCTTCACAAAGCCGGTGATTTCTTTTGCCATTTTTTAAATGTTTTTGGTGATAACGTAACAGCAATTGCTGCTACTTCCAAACCCCGGATTTAAACGGGATAATTCTTAAAGAACTGATTTGGGCGGCAAAGGTATGGAA
>JAFDXB010000219.1 GCA_018268175.1 Bacteroidota bacterium
AATTGAAGAGAATTTTAGGAAGGATCCTGATTTTTAAATTCTCTTCGATATACAAATAAGTAATTATTGAAGCACAGCTTTAGTTGCATATTTATCGTTCAATCAATTTTAAAATTATAGTTCAAATTCTTTTGGAAATAAAATCTTTGCTTCACCTGTTACTATCAATTCATCTTTTTCATTGTAACATTCCGTTTTAAAAATACCTTGCTTTTTTATATTATCGAATGAAAGCAGTTCTGCTTTAGCTGTAATTTTTTCTCCGACAAATGCCGGTTTTAAAAATTTAATACTTTGACTAAGATAAATGCCTCCGTTACCGGGATAAATGGTTCCAAATATTTTTGAAAACATACTGGCCAGTAAAATTCCATGAACTACTTTCTTTTTAAATATTGATTTAGCTGCATACTCTGAATCTAAGTGAATTGGATTATTATCTTCAGAAACTTCAGCAAAATATTCAACCTCTTTTGTGCCGAATGTCTTTTCAAAAATTATTTCTTCATTAAGTTTAACTTTTGAAGTAATCATATCTAAATTTTAACGTAAAAAAACAAAAATATTCTTTTGAAATTCAAATTCAAAATTGATCTATTATGGTTTTTTGTTTTTCTTTCGTATATGCACCGTGTGCCACGTAGCCTGGCAGGCTATAAAAGGTAATTATTCTAAATGTAAACCGGTTACTTTTTTATATTCCTCTAAAATAGCTTGCCACACTAATTTCTGCTCATATCTGTCAACAATCATTTTACGGGCATTGCTTTTTAATTTATTAAATAAATCTTTATCCTCGAGGAGTTTGACCATTGCAGTATAAACTGCATTTTCATCTTTAACCGGAATGATTAATCCATTTTCTTTTTCAACAATTATTTCATTACAACCATTTATATCACTTGCTATAACCGGCAAACCCATTGCACCGGCTTGCATTACAACATTTGGAAATCCTTCCCTGTAACTTGGAAAAACAAGTACATCGCTGATAGCAAAATAGGGCCTCACATCCTTTTGAAATCCTACACATATTATGTCTTTATTTTCCTCTATTGCTTTTAAAGTTTCATTCTTTAAGGGATCAAGATCGCTTTCAAACGGCCCTACCAAAAGCAACTTTACATTTTTCAAATTTTGAATTCTTTCAAATGCTGCAACCATTTCATTCAGGCCTTTATCGCCTACAAGGCGGCCTACGAAAACAAATACAAAATCTTCCGGCGAAATATTTAATTCTTTTTTTAAGTCATTAATTCTTTGTTCCGAAATGTTTGAAATATCAAAATATGATGTATCTATCCCATTTGAACTTCCATTCGCAATTACTTTTAATTTCTCTTCCTTGGCAAATCCTTGTTTAATAAGAATTTCTCTCAACACAAATGAATTCGGATATACATGCGTGGCACATGAATAAGTTAACTTCTCAACAGCATTCAATAAAATTCTTGTTTTTCCGGTTACTTCCAGAAGCGGTAACCCCGCTACTGTATGAAACCTGTATGGTACGCCGGCTATTTTTGCGGCTAACATTCCCACTATACCTGCTTTTGGCGTGTGTGTATGTACAATTAACGGTTTTTCTTTTTTTAAATATTTATACATTTTCCATAAAGCATTTATGTCTTTTAGCGGACTGATTTTTCTTGTCATTTCAATTGTGTGCACAGGAACTTGCTCATTTTCCCTTACAGAATCTATCAACTCACCATTACTCGTAACTGCCTGAACTTCAAAGTAATTTTTCATGAATTTTAATTGCCCTTTTAATAGACTGAATAACGATAAAGGAATGGTAGTGATTCGAACAAGTTTTGGTTTATCCATGATTTAAAAAATGTTCGCAAAACTATTCAATTACTAATAAAACTTTGTTTAATAAAAATGCATGATATATATCAAGATTTAATATTTTAACGTTATATTTGCAGCCATTTCCTAACCCTAATTAACAGGTTATGTAAATGAGTTTAATTTAATATCTGTGGAAAAAGTTTGGTTATCATCACCCCACATGGGGGAAAATGAAAGGAAATACGTAAATGAAGCGTTTGATACGAACTGGATTGCCCCTCTCGGTGCGAACGTGAATGAATTCGAAAAACTTCTTTCTCAGAAATTAAATAATCAGGAAGTTTTATCGCTTAGTTCAGGAACGGGTGCAATTCACTTAGCTCTAACATTGCTAAATATTAAACGTGGTGATGTAGTTATTTGCCAGTCTTTCACTTTTGCAGCTTCTGCTTTTCCACTTGAATATATTGGCGCCGTTCCCATTTTTGTTGACAGTGAATTTGAAACCTGGAATATGGATCCGGTTTTACTTAGAAAATGTATCGAAGATTGTCTCAAACATGGAACAAAACCTTCCGCAATAATTGTTGTGCATTTATATGGTATGCCCGCTCAAATGAATGAGATAATGGAAATTGCAAATGAATTTGATATTCCTGTAATTGAAGACGCTGCGGAAGCGCTGGGCAGTTCCTATTTTAATAAACCTTGCGGCAGTATTGGTAAAATCGGAATTCTGAGTTTTAACGGAAATAAAATTATTACAACAAGTGGCGGTGGAGCTCTCACATCTGCAGATAATGAAATTATGAAAAGAGCAAGGCATATTTCCGCTCAAGCGAAGGAACCTGCTCATTTTTATCTTCATCACGAAACAGGTTATAACTATCGTTTAAGCAATGTACTTGCAGGTATCGGCCGCGGCCAGATGGAGGTATTGGATGAACGAATTAACAGAAGGCGTGAAATTTTTGAAATATACAAAAAGGAACTTGGTAGTTATGAATTTGTGCAATTTTTGGATGAACCCGAAGGTTGTTTTTCCAACAGGTGGCTTACAACAGTCCTTTTTAATAAAGATGGCTTAAATGAAAAAGTTAGAAAAAATCTTGAAAATGAAAATATTGAATCAAGACTACTTTGGAAACCACTTCATCAACAACCTGTATTTAAGAATGTAAAATATTTTGGAAATAATGTAAGCGACCAACTTTTTTATAAAGGCCTTTGCCTTCCAAGTGGTTCAAATTTATCAAACAGCATTATTGATGCTGTTATTTTGCGAATTAAAAATATATTAGATGAAGTTTAATAGTAAAAATTCTTTCCGGCCTTCTGACCTGGTGTTAGTTGGAGATCAGGTACTTATTGTATTGGGATTAGGGTCTGCAATTTTTGCTACCTACCGCATTCTTAATATTTCAGTTTTCCCACTGCAATCTATTCTCTATCAAGTAATAATTCATCTTTCTCTTGCAGTTCTTGCCTGGACTATTTTTAAAGTTTATAAAAAAGTTATTCGCTTTTTTAACAGCACCGATTACTTAAATCTTATTGGCATTGTATTGCTGATTCACGTTCTAAGCTTAGGTTTAACCAGGTTGCTTCCAATACATTTAAGGCTAAAGCCGGAAGTTTTTCTTATAAGTTTTTTTATAACTTCTTTATATATTATTGGCAGCAGGCTTTTAATTAGTTATCTCTATACATATTATCGTAAAGCAAAAAAAATTGGCCCTGAAAAAAGATTGCTTATTTATGGAGCCGGTCATCTGGGTGTGTTCTTAAAAAAATCAATAACAAATTCTCAGGATCATGATTTTAGATTGATGGGTTTTATTGATGATGATAAAAACAAAGCCGGCCGCTACATTGAAGGAGTAAAAGTTACAGCCGCGGATGATAATCTTGAAAAACTTATCATTGATAAAGAAATCACAGATATTATTATTGCAAATAAAGCTTTAACGCCTGCACGTAAGTCAAAATTTCTTGAAACTACTTTGAAAATGAACATCAAAGTAAAAGAAATCACTTCCATTAAAAGCCTGCTTTCTAATTTCAATATTGATAAACTTGCATCTATTGATATTAATGATCTTATGAACCGCGAGGTTATTGAATTGTATGGTAAAAATGTTGCTGATAAAATTGTTGGCAAAACCATGCTCGTTACCGGCGCTGCCGGATCAATCGGCTCTGAAATAGTAAGAAAACTTGCTAAACATAATGCCTCTCTTGTAGTTTGTGTTGACTTTTCTGAAAGTGCTTTATACGATTTACAGCAAGAACTTAAAAGAACGCATCCAAACATAGCATTTAAATTCATTCTTGCTGATATAAGAAATGAAGAAATGCTTAATCAGGTTTTTGAAACTTATAATCCTAATTTCATTTACCACGCCGCTGCTTATAAGCATGTTCCATTAATGGAGCAATTTCCATGGCAAGCCGTACAAACAAATATTATTGGAACCTGGCAACTTGTAAAACTTGCAATAAAGTATAAAGCAGAAAAATTTGTTTTTATATCTTCCGATAAAGCTGTGCATCCTACCAGTGTTATGGGAGCTACCAAACGCCTTGCGGAAATAATTGTACGTGGCTATTCCGAAACAAATCCTTGTACTCAATTTGCGATAACGCGTTTCGGAAATGTTTTAGGCTCGAATGGTTCTGTGGTTCCTCTCTTTAAAAAACAAATTCAGCAGGGTGGGCCCGTTACTGTTACACACCCTGATATGACAAGATATTTCATGACCATCGGCGAAGCCTGCCAACTTGTTTTGGAAGCGTCAATCATGTCGAAAGGTGGTGAAGTGTTTGTATTTGATATGGGCAAACCAATTAAAATTGTTGATTTGGCTACCAACATGATACGGCTTGCAGGCTATACTCCTGATGTTGATATGCATATAAAATTCGTAGGAGAAAGGCCCGGCGAAAAATTATATGAGGAATTATTTTTGGAAACAGAAAAATTACGTGAAACACATCATGAAAAAATAATGATAAGCACTGAATTGGGGCATGATATTAGCGAAGCTGAAAAAATTATTCAGTCATTTTTAGTGTTAGAAAATAATTTTGATGCAGATTTGTTTAAACTTACAATTAAATCGCTTTTACCGGAATACAAACTTAATTTGCCGGTGGAAGCAAAAGCAGTTACATTAAAAACAACTTTTAAACCTAAAGAATACAACTACCAAAACTAAGAATATGAGAATTTTGAAATTTCAGTTTTTGATTTTTGTATTGATGTCGCTTGGTGCAACAGCACAAAATGCAAGGTTCTCACAACTTGGCACATCATCACAAATGTTCAATCCATCATTAACCGGGCGTTTCGACGGGCAAGCAAGGCTGGGAGCACTTTTCAGCTATCAAGACAGCCGCCTGGCTACCACTCTTCACCAAAATGTTTTCCTTGAATACAAATTCGGAAAATATCGCTCTGCAGGGGATGAGGATTATAACTATGTTACTAAAAACAACGCAGGTGAAAATGTAACCGCTGAAGCAAGAGATAAAATTACAATGAGTAACAAAAAGGCCGGCTATTGGGCTGCAGGCTTGAATTACTATCATTATGGATATAAAGACATGCCTCTTTCCGGGTCTTTTTATTCTGCAACAATTGCACGCCATTTTTATCCGCGCCGTAATAAATACTGGGGCCTTGGCATTCAGGGAACTTATGCTGATGGTAAACTCGATGAAACAAAAGGATTAAAATACGACCGTGAAATTTCCGGCGATGGTTTTGTTTATCCGCAAAAAACTCCATCAAACCGTACCGGTAGTAAGACGTATGCTGACTTCTCCTTTGGAGGATATTACGGAATGGTTACAGAACCTGTAGCTTTCGAAATTGGTGGGTCACTTGCTCATTTGTTTTATCCTGAAGCTGATATTTTTGATAATGACAGCGAAAAGAAACTGCGTCACAGAGTTACTGCTCACTCAATGTTACGCTTAAAACTAAACGATAAGTGGGGCATTGTTCAAAAGAACTATTACTGGCAGGAAGGCTTATATCTGCGCAGCAGAGAATTTAATAAAGACAGTATGCACATTACAGATTTTTGGGCAGGAGCTGAATTTTATAAAACAAATCCGCAAAGCAATGTTAACCTGAGCTTTGGATTATATACAAGGTCTTTCAGAACGGTTATGCCTTATTTAAATTTATATTTAGGTAAGGTTGTTAACTTAAGAGCAAGCTATGAAACTCCATTGAACCTTAATAAATTCACCGCATACACAGCTAAAAGAGCTGAAATTGCTATGATTTTAACCTACAGGAAAAATACAAATCCTGGCACCGAATTGTACAGAAAAGTAAACTTCTGGTAAAAACATTCTAAATAAGATCAATGAAAAAACTATATATAAATCTTTTGGCTTTAGCTTTTGTTTCCACAGCATCGGCGCAGCAAAATTTTGAAAATCTTGGCAGTCAGGTTAATTCACAGTATCCTGAAGCTCGCCCCACAATTTCTGCAGATGGGCAAACTCTTTATTTTGTAGTTGAAGGAAACCCTGTAAACAGAAATTTTAAAAAAGATAAAAAAGCTCAGGACGTTTGGTTCAGCAAACTGGGAGCAGACGGAACTTGGGGGCCTGCAACCCATGCTCCTGAAATTATGAATGCCAATGATAATAATGCCGTTTTCTGGGTTTCACCCGATGGGAACCGCGTTCTCATTCGCGGAGCTTTTGAAAATGGAACTTATGTGGGCAGAGGTGTTTCAATGCTTTACAAGCAAGGAGATTCATGGTCGGCTCCGCAAAAATTGGATATTCCGAATTACGATAAAATGTCGAAAGATATTTTTTCGGGCGCATTTATGGCAAGCACAGGAAAAACAATCCTTTTTTATTTTTCAGAAGAAAAGAACAGCTTTATTAATGATATATATGTAAGCCACCTCGGCGATGATGGAAAATGGTCGCAGCCTGAAAGCCTTGGTACTGATATTAACACCTTTGAATACGATGAAATATCACCATACCTTGCCGCTGACGGAGTAACACTTTATTTTTCATCTGACAGGCCCGGCGGTTTAGGCAAACATGATATTTGGATGGCTAAAAGGCTTGATGAAAGTTGGAAAAAATGGAGCACACCGGTAAACCTTGGTCCAACTGTTAACACAAAGGGCTGGGATGCATATTTTGCTCTTGATGCTCTTGGCGATTATGCTTACATGGCAAGTACTGAGGGTAAAGAAGGAAACCAAACTGATCTTGTAAAGGTTAAACTTGATTCTCTTGCAAAACCTAATGCCGTTTTGCTTATGTACGGTAAAATTGTAAATGCAGGTGATGATACTCCAATTAATTCGGTTATTTATTACGATAAAATTGGCGGACAAACCGAAGGAAGCATTTACTCTAACCCCGCAGATGGCACTTATAAAATAGTTCTGCCTTACGGCGCAAAATATTCTATTCGTACAACGGCTGATAAATTCAGGCCAATGACTGATACAATTGACCTGACAAAGGTTGATGCATACAAAGAAATTCACCGTGACCTTTATTTAACTCCTGAAGGTGTAAGGCTTGTTGACCCTAACGATACTCTTATAACAGACAGGAAAAACATGGAAGACCTTGATGATGAAGAAATAGCAAATGAAAATGGCCCGGTTACTTTAAGCAATGTTTATTTTGTTTTTGCAAAGCATTATTTGCAAACAAAATCTTATACAGAACTTGACAGGCTTGTAAGATTATTGAAAGCTAACCCTGATAAAAAAGTTGAAATTGCTGCACATACAGATTGGATAGGAAGCAATGCCGATAATTTGCAACTTTCAAAAGACAGAGCAGAAGCGGCAAGGCAATACCTGATTGCAAAAGGAATTGATGCATCAAGAATAATTGCAAAAGGCTATGGCGAAACAAAACCAGCAGCTTCAAATAATACTGCTGAAGGACGCCAGCTTAACAGAAGAATTGAATTTACGTTGTTAAACTAACAACTTTCTGAAAATAATTAAAACGGATCAAAATGTTTATTAAAATACTTTGATCCGTTTTTTTATGCATTTATACATTGTATCTTGCACCTCCTAAAAAAAATAATTTGTCGTTAAAGAAACAAGCACTTTCCGGACTGGTATGGACTTTTGCCCAACAGTTCAGTGTGCAGGGCATTTCTTTCGTTGTATCAATAGTACTTGCAAGAATATTGCAACCCTCAGAATTTGGTATTATAGGTATGATAGCTGTTTTTGTTGCAATTGGAAATTCACTTGTAAGCAGCGGCTTAACTCAATCTTTAATTCGTTCACAATCTCTTACACAAAAGGATTATTCAACAGTCTTCTTTTTTAATTTAATGGGAAGTGTGGTGGTGTATGCTATAATATTTTTTGCGGCACCTTTCATTGCAGATTTTTATAATCAGCCAATTCTTGTTAGCATTTTAAGAATTTACTGCCTCTCGTTTTTAATTGATGCCTTAACCTCAGTACAAATAGCAAGGCTTACAAAAGACATGAACTTTAAAGCACAAATGATTGTTGTAGTTCCAAGTCTTATTATTTCCGGCGCTTGCGGCGTTGCCTTTGCCTACATGGGCTTTGGTGTGTGGAGCCTTGTTTACATGACTTTAATTCAGAAACTGCTTCAAACAATTCAATATTGGTTGCGTACAAAATGGTATCCTTCTTTTGTTTTCAGTATTCCGGTTTTTAAAGAGCATTTTTTCTTTGGATACAAAATTACACTTGCTGAATTATTGGATTCTTTTTTCAGAAATATTTATCAGGTTATAATTGGCCGCTTTTTTTCGCCAACTCAGGTTGGATATTTTACCAGAGCAGATACAATTAAGCAATTACCTGTTTATAATATTTCAATTGCTTTGAAAAAAGTAACCTATCCATTATTTTCTTCAATTCAACACGACAATGTAAAATTAAAATCTGCCTA
>JAFDXB010000021.1 GCA_018268175.1 Bacteroidota bacterium
ATGAAAAACAGTTAATTAAATAAACTAACCCTTTTTTCACCCTGCAGGGTGATGATTTTTAAGTAAAATCAACAATAGTAAGGGGCATGGGAAGAATTTTGCGATTTTTAAAAAACCACTGTGTTCTTTTGGCGAATTCTTTGGTAAACTTCGAAGGTATCTATAAATTAATCAACCTACTTTAGCTGTATTGTTGATAATATGCGCAAAATTTCGCGGTAAACGCGATTAACAGGCAGTCCTACTACATTATAATAATCTCCATGAATATTTTTAATGCCGATCATTCCTAACCATTCCTGAATAGCGTAACCGCCGGCTTTATCAAAAGGCTTATAATTTTCAACATAAAATTTTATTTGTTCTTCCGATAAATTATGAAACTCGACTTCAGTGGTTTCGGCAAATGAAATATTTTCAGAATCTTTCAAAATGCAAACACCTGTAATAACTTCATGAGTTTTTCCTGATAAAAAATTAAGCATCTCTATCGCTTCATTTTTATCCTTCGGCTTGCCAAGAATTTTATTATCGCAAACAACAATTGTATCTGCTGCAATTATTAAATTATCCGGATAATTTTCTTTTACAATTTTTGCCTTATTTGTTGCTATAAAAATTGCTGTATCCTGAAAATTCATTCCGGAAGGAAAATTTTCTTCAGCTTCTGATACCACAACAGAAAACTTTATATTAGCAGCAGCAAGCAATTCCCGCCTGCGGGGCGAATTTGATGCAAGAATAATTTTTTCCATATCTAAGGTTTGTAAAAGAAAAACATTGATAAAATTCCTGCAAGCATTATAATCTTAATCATATTGCTGATAGAATTATAATCTTCGGGTTTTATGGCAGACCGAAGCCTTGATAAAGCCATTAACAGCGGAGTTAAAATAAAAAGTAAACTATAAACTGAACCCATTTTCCACCCTGAATGAAAAGCATAAAATGTACTTATAGCTACAAGTGCAATTAAAACCACAAACCAAACTCCTGCAAAAACCTTTGTGGCCGGAACACCCCATGCAATAGGCATTGTGTTGCAGTTGTAAACCATATCGCCATACATATCTTCGGCATCTTTAATCACTTCCCTTATTAATGTTAACACAAAAGCAAAACCTGAATAAACAATAGCAATTTTAAATAATTTTCTGCTGTCGAAAAGATCTTTACTATAATTCCAGCCTTCAAAATGAAACAAATCATTTCCTGAAAAAACATACACCGACAAAATGACCCAGGCGGTTAAGAATGAAATAATAATATTGCCGGAAAGTAGTTTTCTTTTAAAAACTGTTGAATAAAACCATAAAATAAAAACACACAAAAAGTTTATTATTGAAATTATTAAAATGTGTGTTTTTAAACTAACATAAAAACTAAATAGAATTCCTGCCGCTGAAAAAATAAGATGCCACAATATTGCCCAACGCCGTTTAATTACTTTATTTACAACATTTTTTTTGGGTTTATTTATAGCATCAATTTCCTGATCAAAATAATCATTAATTATATATCCCGCTGCGGCAATTAATATTGATGCAAACATTAAAATAAAAAACAGACTTCTGTTTTCTATCAGAAATAAAGCTGCATTTTCATTTATTGCAGTTGAAGGAAGGACAACAAAATAAAAAAGAGCTTGTGTTAATGCTATAAACAAAAGGTTTTTCCACCGAACCAAACTTAGGAATGCGGTAATCAATTGCATAACAAAAATTAAATTTTCGATTGTACTGATGTATCGTTATGCCATTGCCCGTTGAGTTTGAGAGTCTTTTCTATTACATCTCTTACACAACCTTCACCGCCGGTAACCGGCGAAACATAATGAGAGATATGCCTTATTTCAGGAACTGCATCATGCGGACAGCATGCAAGCCCCGCCATTTGCATTACTTCCATGTCGGGAATATCATCGCCCATATAAAGTATTTCTTCCCAAAGCAAATTAGTTTCCTTCACAAAATTCAGCAATACTTCTTTCTTATCCTTAATATTTATATGAATATCGAAAATGCCAAGTTTCTGCAGCCTAACTTTTACAGCTTCGGAATTGCCGCCGGATATTATGAGAATGCGGTAACCTTTTTTTATTGCAAGTTGTAAGGCATAACCGTCTTTAATATTCATTCTTCGCACAAGCTGGCCATCATCAAAAACCAATACGCTGCTATCGGTTAAAACTCCGTCAACATCCAACACAAATGCTTTTATATTTTTGAAAAGTGGTAAAATGTTCATTTTATTATCTGCTTTTCGGCAAGGTATTTGGTAACGCCTTGCAAAATAAATAAATTTAGTACTATGCAGGTTAATTATTTGCAATCGGTTGTTGCTGTTCTGGTTTTATTATTTGCAACATCCTGCTCCAACACAAATAATGATAAACCTGATTCAGTGCCGGCTGTAGTATATAAAAAAGATACATCTGCTGTTGTTGAAACAAAACAAAAAGCTCCAATTATAAATATAACCGATACTGTAACCATTCCGGGATATGTGCTTGTGGTAAAAGACAGCGCTGCAACCTCCGAAGGAATGAGTAAGAAAATGTCGAAAATTTATGATTCAATTTTACCTGCCTTTGCAAAAAATCACAAAATAGAAATTGAAGGTTCCAGAATGGCCTGGTATAAAAAGAACACTGCTCCTTTCTTTTTTGAGGCAGGTTACAGGGTAAATAAAAAGCCGAATGCAAAACTTCCGAAAAATATTATAATAAAGGAACTAAAAGCCGACAGTTGTGTTGTTGCACATTTCTTCGGGCCATACGACCTTACTTACCGCGCTTACGAAGCCTTGAATGAATGGCTGAAAGATTATGATAAAAAACAAAGAGGCGCTGCTTATGAAATTTATATCGGCGATCTTTATGATGCAAATGGCAAAAAAAATGATCCCTACAAAGTGCAAACAGATATTGTGTTTCCCCACAAATAATCAGTTCATGATACTATCAGTTAACCTCATATAAGTTGTTCTTAACTTCGGATATTTCGAAAATATGCGTAAATGCTTTTCAAGTGTTGAAATATCCTTTCTTACAGCAGGGCCGGTTTGCAGTTCAGAAGGAGAATGATTAATAATTCTTGTTGCGGTTTCAATTATTAATGGCTTTAGTAATGAAAAATCCAGGTTTTCATTTTTGCAAAAATCTTCAGCAAGTGTATATAAATGATTTGTAAAATTGCTTACAATTACCGCTGCCGCGTGAAGTTCGGCACGTTCATCATCATTAGTTTGCTTAACCCATGGTGATAATGTTTCTGCAAATTCGCGGATAAAATTTATTGCATAATCGTTGCTACCATCAATTAAAAATGGGATATCCGGAATTTGATCCATGTTTTTTCGCAAAGATTGCAAAGGGTAAAGCACACCGGAATTTTCTGCAACCCCATTAAAAACATTTATTGAAAAAGCACCAGCTGTATGAACCACCACTCCGCTAAAAGGCGCCGCTTTTTTAATAGTTTCTTCAATTGCAGAATCAACAACTGAAATTATTATTATATCAGCAGCCGTTTTTCCTGAATTTTCAATGGTTGTAAACCCGCATTTGAATTCAGAAGCAAGTTTTTCTGCATGCTCAATATTGCGGCTTGCTACATTTATAATTGTATGTCCTTTAATTACTGCAAGCCTGCCGATAATTGCCGAAACATTCCCGGAACCAATTAATGCAATTTTCATATGGGTTAACTTTGGATAATGAAAATACAAAAAAGAATAAAAGTTGCATATTCTGTAGGAAAAATAAAAATTCTTTCTAAAATAAGTTCCCGCCTTGCGGCAGATGAGTTGTTTGAGTTATTCTGTACACCATTTCTCGAAACTCAAAATGTAAAGTCTGAAATATTCAAAAAATATCAACCGTTGTCGTTAACTTTTCAAAATAAGATAGTTTACGGTTATTCCTGCGGAGCAGGGAAAAAAACTGCATTAATACTTCATGGTTTTTCAAGTTGCAGCCACAAATTTGATAATTATGTTGATGATTTAATATCTGAAGGTTATAAAGTTCTTGCATTTGATGCCCCGGCGCACGGTAAAAGCGAAGGAAAAACTATTAATGCTTTGGAATACCGCGACATGATTTTAAATATAATAAAAGAATTCGGCAGTCCTGATGCATATATCTGCCATTCTTTCGGCGGACTTGCCGTTATGCTTGCGCATGAGCTTATTGAACATAACGAGAAAACTAAAATTGTTTTGATAGCACCGGCAACGGAAACAACATCTGCAATAAATCAGGCATTCAGGTTGGCAAGCCTGAAAAGTATAAATTTAAAAAATGCTTTGTACAAAAAAATAGAAATAGTAAGCGGCTATTCGCCGGAATGGTTTTCTATACGAAGAGCAATAAAAAATGTAAAAGCTTCCATTTTATGGCTTCATGATGAATTTGATAAGATAACGCCTGCCCATGATGCAAAAAAAGTTCAGGAAGATAACCCGCCAAATGTTGAATTTGTTTTTACTCAAGGATTGGGGCACGGCCGCATTTACAAGAATAAACTGGTGCAAAAGAGAATAATAGATTTTCTTAAATAAGCATGATATTTCAATTTTATTTTAATATTGCAGGAAACAGGCAATACAAAAACAGATTATGGCAAAAAATTTATTGATAGTTGAGTCTCCTGCAAAAGCCAAAACAATAGAGGGCATTTTAGGGAAAGATTTTGAGGTGAAAAGTTGCTACGGCCATATCCGCGACCTTGAAAAAAATGATATGGGAATTGATATAAATAATAATTTTAAACCATCTTATATCATTCCGGCGGAGAAGGAAAAGGTTGTAAAAGAACTGCGGTCAATAGCTAAAAATTCAAATGAAGTGTGGCTGGCATCGGATGAGGACCGTGAAGGTGAAAGTATTAGCTGGCATTTAGCTGAGGTTTTAAAGCTTAATCCCAAAACAACAAAAAGGATAGTTTTTCATGAAATAACAAAACCAGCAATTGAAAAAGCGGTTAAAAATCCGCGTACCATAAACATGAATCTTGTTGATGCACAGCAGGCACGGCGTGTATTAGACAGGCTCGTAGGTTTTGAATTAAGCCCTGTTCTTTGGAAAAAAATTGGGCGGCAGGGTGGTTTAAGCGCCGGCAGGGTTCAAAGTGTGGCTGTAAAACTTATTGTTGAAAAAGAAAGAGAGATTAACAATTTCACTCCCGAAGTAAGTTATAAAATAGAAGCATTTTTAAATGCCGATGATTTGAATAATCGGAAAGTTAGTTTTAAAGCTGAAGGCCGCAAATACAAAAGCCCGGAAGATGCAGAGCAATTTTTAACAGGCTGTATTGGCGCTGAATATAATGTAGCAGAAGTGCAAACTAAACCCGGAAAAAGAACTCCGGCACCTCCATTTACCACTTCTACTCTTCAGCAGGAAGCAAGCAGAAAATTAGGATACGGTGTTAGTAAAACTATGTTGCTCGCCCAAAAACTTTATGAAAGCGGGAAAATAACTTATATGAGAACTGACAGCGTAAACCTAAGCGATACCGCAATGGATGCTGCAAAAAGTGAAATCAGCCGCAGTTATGGAGAAAACTATGTAAAACAAAGGCGATATAAAAACAAAAGTGAAAGTGCACAGGAAGCTCACGAAGCAATAAGGCCTACCTACATGGAAAACCATCATGTAAGCGACCCGGAATTAAACAGGCTTTACGAGCTTATATGGAAAAGAACAATTGCTTCGCAGATGGCAGATGCAGAGCTTGAAAAAACAACCGTTAAAATAGAAATTGACAGAAAAACTAAGCAGCCCTCCTCAGAATCTTCAGATTTTTTAACTGCAACAGGTGAAGTAATTAAATTCGACGGCTTTTTGAAAGTTTATATGGAAGGAAATGATGATGAGGATGAATTGGCGGAAAATGAAAGCCGGCTTCCAAATTTAAAAGAAGGGCAAAAATTAGGTTTTGAAAAAATGGTTGCCACACAAAAATTTACACGTCATTCTGCCCGCTACACGGAAGCAAGTTTGGTGAAAAAAATGGAAGAACTTGGAATAGGCCGACCCAGTACTTATGCGCCAACAATTTCAACTATTATAAAAAGAAACTATGTAGAAAAAAAGGATAAGGAAGGCGTAAAGAGAGATTATATAACTTTTACACTTCAAAATAATAACGTTACAAAAAAAACATTAACCGAAAATACAGGAGCAGAAAAAAGTAAACTCTTCCCTACCGACCTTGGCTTGGTTGTTACCGATTTTTTAAGTAAATACTTTGAAAATGTAATGGACTATTCATTTACAGCGAATATTGAAAAAGAGTTTGATGAGATCGCCGAAGGCAAAATGGTTTGGAATGATATGGTTTCTCAATTTTATAAACCGTTTCACAGCGGTGTACAGCATACTCTTGATACTGCTGAAAGAGCCGTTGGAGAAAGGATTTTAGGTGAAGATCCCGAAACAAAAAATCCGGTTATTGCACGTATGGGTAAATATGGGCCAATGGTGCAACTTGGGTCCACCGAACCGCGATTTGCAAAACTTAAAGCAGGGCAAAGCATTGAAACAATTTCACTTGAAGAAGCACTCGATCTTTTTAAATTACCTCTCGCCCTTGGCGAATACGAAGGAAAAGAAGTTTCTGTAAATATTGGGAGATTTGGCCCTTATGTAAAATTCGATGAGCAATTTATTTCAATACCTAAGAATATAGATATATCAGATATTGACCTCGAAAAGGCAATTGAAATTATTGGAATGAAAAGAAAGGAAGATGCACCAATTGCAATGTACGAAGGTAAACCTGTAACAAAAGGTAAAGGCAGATTTGGGCCGTTTATTAAATGGAATGAAATGTTTATAAATGTTCCGAAAGCTTACAATTATGATTCACTTACGCAAAATGATTGCAATGAGCTAATAGAAAAGAAAATTGAAAAGGAAGCAAACCGTTTTATAAAACAATGGCCGGATGAAAAAATAGCAATTGAAAACGGCCGCTGGGGCCCGTTCATAAGGTTTAAGAAGAAAATGCTGAAAATATCTCCAAAATCAAATGGCGAAAAATATACAGCAGATGAACTTGAACAAATAGATATTGAAGAAGTAAAAAAATTAATTACAAAGGTTGAGCCTTCGGCATTTGCCGCTCCAAAAAAGGCAGCTAAAAAATCTGCCGCAAAAAAGGCAGCACCCAAAAAAACATCTGTTGCAAAAAAAGCAAATTCAAAATAATTTATGCGCAATACACCGGAAATATCTGCCTTAATGAACCTGATTGATGATCCGGATGAGGTGGTATATGCAAGTGTAAGCACTAAAATTATTTCAATGGGGCGAGAAATAATTCCTAACCTTGAATCTATTTGGGAAACCGCTGATAATTATGAAACTGTAAAAAGAGTTGAATATTTAATTCATAGAGTTAATTTCCAGGATGTATTAAATGAATTAGAAAATTGGGCAGAAAATGATGAGAACCTTGTTGAAGGAGCTTTGATTGTTTCCAGGTATTTTTATCCTGATTTAAATTTAGCACCTTTTTATAAAGACCTTGAAAAACTTAGGCGAAACATTTGGCTGGAGCTGAATTCTTATCTCACTCCCATAGAAAAAATTACTGTTTTTAATGGAATATTTTATAATTATTACAAGCAAAGCGGAGTTGAGATAACCTATGATAATTATAAACCCTTCTTGCTGAATAACGCCCTTGAAATGAAAAAGGGAAATGCTTACAGCAATGGAATAATTTATCTTATACTTTGTGCCATGCTTGACTTACCGGTACAGGCAATTAATATCCCACGCCAGTTTATTCTTGGTTATTTCAATAATTTTAACTTCGGCCAAAACCACGAAAAAATAGTTTTTTATATTGATCCTCTTGGAGGTAATTTATATTCACATAAAGACATAATCAATTATTTCAACAAACTAAATGTTGAATCAAAGGAATCTTATTTTGAACCGGTTCAAAATAAAGAGATTATCAGAATCCTGCTTTTGGAACTATCCAAATGTTTTAAAGAAGAAAAGGATTTTTATAAATATGAGGATTTAGGAAGCCTCGCAGCTGCTTTGGCTTGATAGTTGTCAATTTGCAAGCATGAAATTTTCGCTGTTTTCTATATTGCTTTTGGCATTATCCTGTTCCTCTCCTACATCTTCGGAGCCGACTCAATCAATAAAAACCGATACAATTAAAAATGATGAAAATCGGTTTTCAGAATTAGACAAAAAATATAATTTAGAAAAAATCCGGCTGCCGCATGGTTTTAAAATTTCTGTTTTTGCTGAAGTACCCGGTGCAAGGAGTTTAGCCTTATCGCCTTCAGGGGTTTTATTTATTGGCACCAGAGGAAAGAAAGTATTTGCTGTAAAGGATGGAAAACTTTTTACCATTGCAGATGATTTGAATACACCAAATGGTGTAGCATTTAAAGACGGTGATCTTTATGTGGCAACCATATCAACAATACTCAAATTTCCTGCAATTGAAAAAAATCTTGCAACGCCACCTCAACCTCAAACTATTTATAATAAATATCCAACCGATAAACACCATGGCTGGAAGTTTATTGCCTTTGGCCCTGATGGTAAATTATATGTTCCTGTGGGCGCACCCTGCAACATCTGCGAAAGCAAAAACCCGGTTTATGCATCAATTACCAGGATTAATACAGACGGAAGTGGTTTTGAAATATTTGCAAAAGGAATAAGAAATACAGTAGGTTTCGATTGGGATGAAAATGGAAATTTATGGTTTACTGATAATGGCCGCGACCTTATGGGAGATGATGTTCCAAACGATGAACTTAATGAAGCCAGAACAGCAGGATTGCATTTTGGTTATCCTTTTTGCCATCAGGGAAATATTCTTGACCCTGAATTTGGGAAAAACAAAAATTGCTCAGATTACGTATCTCCTAAAGCATTGTTAGGGCCGCATGTGGCAGCTTTGGGAATGCGGTTTTATAAAGGAACACAATTTCCCCAAACCTATAAACGAAGTATTTTTATAGCACAGCACGGAAGCTGGAACCGTTCGCAGCCAATTGGTTATAAAGTGGTAAATGTAAATCCTTATGGCAGTGACTCAACTAAAGTAACTGTGTTTGCAGAAGGCTGGCTTCAACCTGATAATAACGTGTTAGGTCGGCCGGTAGATGTTTTGGAAACTCCTGATGGTTCGCTATTAGTAAGCGATGATTATGCAGATGTTGTTTATAAAATAACATATACCGGTAAAAAATAGCTATTTCATATCATCACTGCTAAAAGAGAATGGCAATAATGATTTAGCATTTTCAAGAATAATTATTTCGCCTTCCTGGCCGGTCATAATTACTTTGTAACCGGCAGTTCTGCCTTCATATTCCACTAATGCCTGCCTGCACATTCCACAAGGTGAAATGGGATGATTGCTTTTGCCGTTTTTATTATCGTAACTAACAACTAAAGTTTCTATTTCTTCATTTGGAGCATACGATGAAATAACAGACAGCAATGCCCTTTCAGCACATATACCAACAGGGAAAGAAGCATTTTCCTGATTTGTAGCTTTATAAATATTTCCGGATTTCATTTTTGCAACTGCACTTACATTAAACTTACTGTAAGGAGCAAAAGCATTTTTAGTATTGTCTCGTGCAGCAATAACCAATTGTTTATCTTCTGCAGTTAACTCCTCCAAATTATTATATATAGTATAATTAAATTTATATTCTTGTTGCATACGCATTTTTTGAATCCTTGAAAATAATAAAAATCAATAAAAATTATTTAATAGACCTGAAAATTCTTTTCCATCTCGGGCCTCCTTCATAGCTAAACCAAATCAAGCTTGCTTTTCCTACAACATGGTCTTCAGGAACGAACCCCCAGTACCGGCTATCGAGTGAATTATGCCTGTTATCCCCCATCATAAAATAATAATCCATTTTAAAAGTATAATGAGTTGCAGGTTTATCATTTATGAAATACTGATTATTCTTCAGTTCAAGTTTATTGCCTTCATAAACTCTTATACACCTTTCATAGCGGATTATATTATCAGGTGTAAGTTCAATGGTTGCGCCTTTCGCCGGAATCCATAACGGTCCGAAATTATCAACTGCCCAATGATATGAAGAATCGTAATAAGGGAAAAGTTCAGATGATTTAAAAATAGGGTCATTGTAATTGCCGATAAATTGTTCAACCTTATAACCTGCAGGTATAACCATATTTTTTCTTTCTTCCTCAGTAACATTTACATAGTAAGTTGTTGCATCAAGTTGCTGCAGATCACCTTGATCTTTACGGATATTAATGCCCATGTTGGATAGTGATTCTTCGTCGAGATAAGCATTTTTAGGAATTATAAATTTAAAAAAATGTTCAATGCCCGGAAAGAACGGTTGTTGAACACCGTTAGTAAACACAATGCCATTCTTAATTTGAAGAGTATCGCCGGCAACGGCAACACAGCGCTTAATAAAATTTTCCCTCTTATCAACCGGCCTTGTTTTTATAATCGAGCCATAGTTTTGCCAAACTGCTTCCCGTCCCATTTCACGTACTGCCTGATAATAAGTTTTGCGACTTCCAAATTCATTTTCATCATTTATCAATGTGTCATTAACCGGGAAGTTAAATACAACCACATCTTCTCTTTTCACAGGGCTTGCAAACCAACGTGTATAAGGAAGTTTTACTATTTCAGAATAAGACTGTGTATTTGTTACAGGCATTGTATGGTGAACAAATGGCATTGCGATAGGTGTATTTGGAATACGTGGCCCGTAGCTGAATTTGCTTACAAATAAGAAATCATTAACCAGCAAGGTCTTCTCCATTGATGGAGTTGGAATTACATAAGCTTCAAAAACAAATGTGCGGATAATAGTTGCAGCAACAATGGCAAACACAGCAGCATCAATCCATTCACGCGCTGATGATTTTTTATAATTTTTTACCACTGCAATTCCTGCAAAGCGCTCCTGAGATGAAAATCCTAAATAAGGCAAATATATAAAGGGTACAAATACTGCTAAAGCATGATGTATCAATCCAAACCTTCCAAAAAATTCAACAAACTTTATCAATATCCAAATTGTAACAAATTGTCCTGCAATTGGTATGAACTGGAGAAAAAACCATATTTTCTTCAGTTCCATTTTTTCAACCATGCACCATGTGTTGTAAAATGGTATAAGTGCTTTCCAGGGAGTGATTCCTGCTTTTTTAAACATACCATAAAGCCCGATATGCGAGGCTATCATAATAAGAATAAAAATTATCCAACCAAAACTCATAGCAAATTTTTAAAGTAGGCAAAAATAACGATAACAAATTTCTTTGTTATATATATATGATGTATTTAACACTTAGCGCTGACTTGTTAAACCAAAATTTACAACATCATCTTTGCTAATCAAGCTACCGGAGAAAATTATCAATCTCTCAATAACATTTCGCAATTCGCGGATATTACCGCTCCAGTTATGTGCTTTTAAAGCATCAATGGCATCATTGGCAATTGCTTTAACAGGCTGCCCGTATTCTTCAGCAATAAGTTTAAGGAAATGTAGGGCAAGCAGGCCTACATCATCTTTACGTTCATTTAGAGAAGGAACATGAATAATAATTACACTTAACCTGTGATAAAGATCCAGCCTGAAATTTTTATTTTCAACTTCTTTCAAAAGGTCTTTATTAGTTGCAGCAATTACCCTTACATCTACATTTATATCTTTTTCCGCGCCAACGCGGGAAATTTTACCTTCTTGCAAAGCACGCAAAACCTTAGCCTGAGCATTCAAACTCATGTCGCCAATTTCATCAAGAAATAAGGTTCCGCCATTAGCTTGTTCAAATTTTCCCATTCGCATTTTATTTGCAGAAGTGAATGAACCTTTTTCATGGCCAAAAAGTTCGCTTTCTATAAGTTCTCCCGGGATAGCGGCACAATTTACTTCAACCATTGGCCCACTGCTTCTGTTGCTTTTTTCATGAATCCATCTTGCCACAAGTTCTTTACCCACGCCGTTTTCACCGGTAATCATCACTCTGGCATCTGTAGGGGCAACTTTATCAATTGTATCTTTTATTTTAATAATTGCAGAACTTTCACCAACAAGTTCCTGCACACGAGCCACTTTCTTTTTCAATTTTTTTGTTTCACTCACTAACTCCTGTTTTTCTGTGGCGTTTCGCAATGTTATAAGGAGCCTGTTTAAATCCGGCGGCTTACTTATATAATCAAATGCACCTTTTTTTACAGCTTCTACAGCAGTATCAATATTACCGTGGCCGGAAATTATAATAACCGGAATATCCGGATTTACCAATCTTGCTTTTTCTAAAAATTCAATGCCATCCATTTTAGGCATTTTAATATCGCAAAGAACAAGGTCGTAATTTTTTTCGGAGAATTTTTTCAAGCCTTCATCGCCATCAGAAGCTTCATCAATTGAATAACCCTCAAAGCTTAAAATTTCAGAAAGCGTTTTCCTGATAGCTTTTTCATCATCTATTATTAAAAGTTTTGGCATGCAGTAAAATTATATTTTCAAATCTACTTAAATGATTGACAATAAATAAAAAACCCGGCTACTATTTGTAACCGGGAAAGTTTGTCGGGATGACAAGATTTGAACTTGCGACCCCACGCCCCCCAGACGTGTGCGCTACCGGGCTGCGCTACATCCCGAAATGTGCGCAAAAGTAAAATTCATTTTCCTAAGTTGCAAAATAGTTTTATTCTTTTCGCTTAAAATTCAAATCCTGAAAATCAAAACTAAAATCAGTTTTTGGTGAAATTGCCTCCATTGTAAAAGTTTGAGCAATGCCATTCTTATCTAAATTAAACATAACATAAGCATCTGCATCTAAACTTCTGTTGTACCAACGCACTACAAATGTGTTGCCTTTGTAAAACAAAAGTTCGCCCTTTAGCTTCGATGATTTTGCCGAAACAAACTGAAGTTTTCCTCCCACATTTTCAATTGTTATTTCACCAAACCAGTCATCTGCAAATGTTCCTGTAAAACTTGATTTATTTAGAAGTTTGTAGGCAGGTGTTTTATTGCTTGAATCAATAGTATTATAAACTGCTTTTTCAATGCTAATGTTTTTAAGGTCATTTGTTGTAACCAAATTACTGTAATCACTCACCCATTTTTTTAAAGGGTTTCCCAGATATGCATCTTTTACAGAATTGGTTATTGCTAAAAATGCTGCTCCTGCCTGCTGATTTGTAAGAACAATAATTCCTAAATTAAGTTCAGGAATTAATGTTACCTGCGTTACAGTCCCTAACAAGCCACCGGTATGGCCAACTTCTTTATAGCCGTTTACGTCAGATAACCTCCAGCCTAATCCGTAAGCGGCAAAATGAGTGTTATAAGTATTTTTATATTTAACAGGAATAATTGTTTGTGCAGACCAAAGTTCATCTAATGTTTTTTTTGAGATGAGTTGTTTTCCATCAGGAAGTTTACCCTCGTTCATAAGCATTATAAGCCATTTTGATAAATCAGAAATGTTACTCATTATTCCACCTGCTGCATTTGCAGTTTCAGACCAATCATGTGGTATAGGCTGAACCTTACCGTCAAACTCTACATGTGCATCAATAACATTTGGGTTTTTATTAGCGCGTGCCCACGAAGCCTTTGAGGATGTAAAACCCAAAGGCTTCATAATTCTGCTTTCAATAAATTCCTCCCAGGAAAGTCCGCTCACTTTTGCCAGAACCTCGCCGGCTACAATAAACATGTTATTGTTATAATCGTATTTACTTCTGAATTCAGAAACAGGCTTTAGGTAGCGAAGGTTGTGTATTATTTCTTTTCTTGTAAATGAATTCTCGTCAGGAAAAAACATAAGGTCGCCGGCTCCTAAACCAAGGCCGCTTCTGTGGCTTAGCAAGTCTCTAACCGTAAAAGAATTTGTAACATAAGGATCATATAATTTAAATTCAGGAATGATATCAGTTACCTTATCATCCCAGTTTAATTTTCCTTCATCTACCAACATCCCTAAAGCAAAAGCGGTAAAAGCTTTTGAATTTGATGCTATACCAAATAAAGTATTTTCATCAACAGGTAAATTGTTTTTTAAACTTCTCACGCCATAGCCTTTGGCATGAACAAGTTTTCCGTCTTTTACAATTCCCACGGCAATGCCTGGAACCTCAAATGCCTTTAGTGTTGCATTTGCTATTGAATCTATTTGCTGAGTTGAAAGCTGGGCAAATGCAGAAAATGTAATAAATGAAAACAATAGGGATAAAATATTTTTCATGTCAAAATTTTAGTGATAAAGCAAGTTATGAACTTTAACGTTTCATGGTATTATAGTTGAAGCACATAATCGAATTTATTAAAATAAAATTTATACAAATGAACTACGATTACAAACCAACAGAAATGTCACGTTCCATTATGGCCGGCTTATTTGCAGGTTTAGGCAGCGTGTTAGCAATTTTAATTTTTAATTTTATATACCGGGATATAACCGGTTTTTCGGCCTCCGGCATTATCAATATATCCTCAATTTCTTTTTCTGTATTAATATTCTTTTTAATTGCCGGTGTAATTTTCGAAGTTTTCCATCACGCTTTTAAAAAAGGAACTTTAATTTTTGAAATTGTAGCTGCTGTTGCAACAATTCTAACAATAATAGCATCCTTAAGTGTTCCGGGAAAATTAAGGGAGGGAATGGTTTTAGGAATCGTTATTATATCAGGAATTTTTCTCACAATTATTTTACCCCGGTTATATTCAAGTAATGCAATTTAAAATTGGCGTAATAGTTGAAAATATTAACTGAACCTAAAAATTTATATTATGCACAACCCAAATGAAGAGGATGTTCCAAAAAAGCCGGAAACCGTTACTGATAAGGCTTCTGAGCAAAAAATAAATGAAGAACATCCTGATAAAAAAGAAGGAATAATTGATAAAATTAAAGATGCATTACAGGATTGGTCAAATGATAATGCTGAAGATATCCGTGAGGATAATGAAACACCTCAAAGATCCGGATTGTAATGAGTAAAAAATTCCCCAAAATAAAATCTGATTAAACATGACGAAAGGAAATGCAACAAAAAAAATTTTAATTATTGAAGATGAAGGCGACATCTGTTTGTTACTAAATATTATTCTATCTGAAAATAAAATAGAAATAGATCATGTTAAATCTATTGCGCAGGCAAAAGAATATTTAGAAAATGAAGTGCCATCAATTGTTTTACTCGATAATAAACTGCCTGACGGCAGAGGCCTTGATTTTATTGATTTCATAAGAGAAAATTATCCTGCAACAAAAATTGTAATGATAACAGGTGATTTAGCGGCATCTGCAAAAGAAGTTGCATTGGCAAACGGTGCAGATATATTTTTAGAAAAACCTTTCACAAAAGATCAGGTTTATAACTCTGTACACGAATTATTGAATTAAGTTGGTTTTTAGGTTAATTGTAAAAGGCTGAACAAAGTTCAGCCTTTTTATTACAATGGAATATTCCCATGTTTTTTTATTGGAAAAGAGATCTTTTTATTCGCCAGCATGGCAAAAGCTTTTATCAATTTTGCACGGGTAAATTTTGGTTCAATAACTTCATCAACAAAACCTCGTTCTGCAGCAAGATATGGAGTTGCAAATTTTCGTGCATATTCTTCTTCTTTCTTTTTAAGTTCAGCCTGGGGATCAACTGCATTTTCAATTTCTTTTTTAAAAATAATTTCCGAAGCGCCTTTTGCACCCATAACTGCAATTTCGCCGGTAGGCCAGCAATAATTAAAATCCGAACCTATATGTTTGGAATTCATAACATCATAAGCACCTCCATAAGCCTTTCTTGTAATTACAGAAATGCGGGGAACAGTCGCTTCGCTGAAAGCGTATAATAATTTTGCACCATTGCTTATTATGCCGTTCCATTCCTGTTCGGTACCGGGAAGAAAACCCGGAACATCAACAAGAACAAGAAGAGGAATATTAAATGAATCGCAAAACCTGACAAAACGTGCCGCCTTTTTTGAAGAGTGAATGTCTAAAACACCGGCCAAATATGCAGGTTGGTTTGCTATAATTCCAATTGACCGCCCACCGAGCCTTGCAAATCCTACAACAATATTTTCAGCATATTTTTCATGAATTTCGAAGAAAGATTTCTCATCAGCAATTTCTGAAATCACATCTTTTATGTTGTATGATTTATTAGGATTGTCCGGAATAATACTATTTAATTTTTCTCTTAATTCAGTTCCGGGTACAAACGGCAGCAGTGAAACTTTTTCATTGCAATTTTGTGGTATATATGATAAAAGTTGTTTAATTTTTAAAAGACATTCTATATCATTTTCTGCTGTAGCGTGTGCCACGCCTGATTTTGCTGCATGCACAGAAGCACCGCCAAGTTCTTCGGAAGTGATAGTTTCATTGGTAACTGTTTTTACAACTTCAGGGCCGGTAACAAACATGTAACTGCTGTTTTCAACCATAATTATAAAATCAGTAATAGCCGGCGAATAAACAGCACCACCGGC